>JACCXK010000154.1 GCA_013697055.1 Alphaproteobacteria bacterium | reverse complement strand
GACATGGGCATGGTGCATCGCCTGCGCCACATGCCAGGGATTGAAGGCGAAGATGAAGCCGGCCACGGCCGCGCCGGCATCGCGGCCCGGACCATCGCCCAACAGATGACGCGCGAGATAGAACATCGCCGCCGCGCCCAGCGGAAAGCTGGCCAGCAAGGTAAGATTGTGCAGCGCCACCAGGGTGGAAAAATCGCCGCCGAAGATTCGTGACAGCAACGCCACCGCGAACACCTGCGGCCAAGCGAAGGAGTGATAGGCCAGCGAGGTGCCTTCGGGAAAGCGTATCTGGCGGGTGAACAGGAAATCCTGCCAGCCGCGCGCCGTGGCGGCGTGCCAGCTGTTCCAGAAGTCCTGCATATTGTCTTCCGGCGGGCCGATCAGCGCCGACGACAGATGCGCCAGCCAGGGCCAGAAGACAATCGCCGTCAGGGCGGTAAAGCCGCCCAGAACCAGCAACCAGCGGGGAATGCAAAGACGCCCGACCGCGCCGTCGCGCGTATCGAGTAGCGTCATCACGCGGACCGTTTGACCTCGGCCATCAGGTCCTGGGCCTTGTGCGCCAGCTCGGCCAGTTCGTTGGGCATGTCCTCGCCCGACTTGCGCGCCCAGTCCACCAGGCTGATGGCGAAAGCGGCCAGACGCGGTGCGCTGGCGATCAGGCGCGCCTGTTCTTCCATCTTGCCGGGGTTCAGGTCGTATTCGGCGCCCGGCACGCGCCAGCCGCCCCACTCAGCTTCGCCGGTGATGACCACCGGATAGGTGCCCGGCACGGGATGGCGGGCGCAATCTTCGGCCGGCTGCCATTTGTTGCGGGCACGCACCACGCGCCACGCTTGCGCGTCGTCCGGCGTGGCGTCGCCCAGCGGTTCTTCGCTGAGCAATTCTTCTGCGGCGAATTCGCGGCCCAGGCCCACGTCGTAATGAATGCGGATCGGCTCATCCAGCCCCTTGGCCCAGTGCGGCACGACATGCTCGATCAGCGCCCAGGTGCCGACCGGCTTCACATAGACTCGCTGGTTCTTGTGGAACTGCGCTTTTGCCATGGCAGGATGTTCCGAAAATACCTGCATAACCTAGGGAAGCGCCGTTAAGTCCCGGTTAAGGCCATTGTACGAGTTGGAGCAAAAATCCTGTAAAACGGGGCGATGGAGAGCCCTTGCGTCAAAATCTGCACCTATGACCCCGGCACGGGCCTATGCCTGGGCTGCGGACGCACGTGTGCGGAAATCGGGGTCTGGTTCTCGATGACGGACGCGGAGCGGCGGGCGGTGATGGAAAAGCTGCCGGCGCGGCTCAAGGCGCAGGCGCCAGCCAGCTGAGGTCCTTGGCCAGTCTGACATTCTCGCCGATCACGATGATGGAGAGAGGCTCGGTCGTTTCCGCTGCGGCGCCCAACCGATCCAGTGTGGTGACGATCACCTGCTGATTGTCCCGCGCCGCATTGCAGACGATGGCGCAGGGTTCATCCGGTTTGCGCCCCGCCGCCAGCAGCGCCTCCGCGATCTCGCCCGCGAACCTGCGCGCCATGTAGAGCACCAATGTCGGCGCGCCGCGCGACACCGCGGCCCAGTCCAGCCTGGTCAGCTTGCCGTCCACCCCATGGCCGGTGATGAAGGTCACGGCATGATTGGTGTCGCGGTGGGTGACGGGAATGCCGGCGTAAGCCAGCCCCCCGATGCCGGCGGTGATGCCGGGCACGATGCGGAAATTCACACCGGCGCGCGCCAGCGCCTGGGCTTCCTCGCCGCCGCGGCCGAACACAAAGGGATCGCCGCCCTTTAGCCGCAGCACGCGCTTGCCCTCTTTCGCCAGTGTCACCAGCAGGTCGGAGATTTCATCCTGCTTGCAGCTTCGCACCCCGGCGCGCTTGCCGGCATAGATCTTCTCGGCATCCGACAGGGTCAGCAATGTTTCGTCGACCAGCGCGTCGAACAGGATGACATCGGCCTGGGCCAGCGCCTGCAAACCCAGCGCGGTGATCAGGCCCGGATCGCCGGGACCTGCGCCCACCAGCCACACCCAGCCCTTGTCCAGCGCGGGCAGGCCCAGTTTTGCAGCGATATCGGCGTCCATGCCGAGAGCTATATCATGCTGGCGCAGCGCGGAAAAATGCCTTGCACCAGGCCATTGAGATAGGGGAAGGGGGCGGTTAAAACCCCTTGCCCTTCAAGCCATGCCCATCAAGTCAGGACGTCATGACCAAGCCCCGCAGCGACCTTGTTCCCAACACCGCCGATTATGAAAATCTCCCGCTGGTGACCGCCAACGGCTTTCGCGAATATGACGCGCGCTGGCTGTTCGGCAAGGAGATCAACCTGTTGGGCATCCAGGCGCTGGGCCTGGGTCTGGGCACCTATCTGCACGATATCGGCGTTCAGCCGAAAGTCGTCACCGGCCACGACTTCCGTTCCTATTCCCAGTCCATCAAACAGGCGCTGATTATCGGTCTGCTGCAGGCAGGATGCGAAGTGCATGACATCGGCCTGGCGCTGTCGCCGGTGGCCTATTTCGCGCAGTTCGCGCTGGACTGCCCCGCGGTGGCAATGGTCACCGCCAGCCATAACGAGAATGGCTGGACCGGCGTGAAGATGGGGGCGCAGCGGCCGCTGACCTTCGGGCCCGACGAGATCAACGCCATCAAGAAGATCGTGCTGGAAGGTCTGGGCAAGGAACGCGATGGTGGCAAATACATCGCCGTGCCCGACATGCGCGAGACCTATCTGCAGGCGGTGACCAAGGGCCACAAGCTGTCGCGGCCCATCAAGGTGATCGCGGCCTGCGGCAACGGCACGGCCGGCGCCTTTGCGCCCGAAGCGCTGCGCCGCATCGGCGCCGAGGTGATCGGCATGGATACCGAACTGGATTTCACCTTTCCCAAATACAATCCCAATCCCGAAGACATGGAAATGCTGCATGCCATGGGCCATGCGGTGAAGGCCGAGGGCGCCGATCTCTGTCTGGGCTTTGACGGCGACGGCGACCGCTGCGGCGTGGTGGACGATCAGAGCCGCGAGATATTCGCCGACAAGATCGGCGTGATGCTGGCGCGCGGGCTTTCGGCCCAGCACAAGGACGCGCAATTCGTGGTGGATGTGAAATCCACCGGGCTTTATCTCACCGATCCGGTGCTGAAAGCGAATGGCGTCAAGACCGATTACTGGAAGACCGGCCACAGCTACATCAAGCGCCGTACCGCCGAATTGAAGGCGCTGGCCGGTTTCGAAAAATCCGGCCACTTCTTCTTCAATCCGCCGATCGGGCTTGGCTATGACGACGGCATCGTCGCCGGCATCCAGGTTCTCAAGATGCTGGATGCGGCCGGCCCGGGCGCGAAACTGTCGGCGCTGTACGACGCGCTGCCGCAAAGCTGGGGCTCGCCCACCATGGCGCCCTTCTGCCCCGACGACAAGAAGTATGCCGTGGTGGAAGCGATGGTGAAGGAATATTCCGCCCTGAAGGACAAGGGCGAAACCCTGCTGGGCCGCAAGATCGTCAGCGTCGTCACCGTCAATGGCGTGCGCGTCACCCTGGATGACGGCACCTGGGGCCTGGTGCGCGCCTCCTCCAACAAGCCTTCGCTGGTGGTGGTGGTGGAAAGCCCGGCATCGGAGGCCAATATGCGGGCAATGTTCGCCGACATTGATGCCCGTTTGGGCAAGCATCCCGAGGTCGGTGAATACGATCAGAAGATCTGATCGTTTCGCGCCAATCTGCCGCTGCCGGACATGATGGAGCCGTGTTAGCGTTTGTTCTCTGACGGGGGACCGATGCTGCGCGGCATGACATTGTGGGTGCTGGTGGCGATGCTGCTGGGCGTCGTGGTGGGCTTGGGTCTTCACGCCCTGATCCCCGATAAGACCACGCTGACCACCATCACCAACGGGCTGGGCCTGCTCGCCACCATCTTCCTGCGCGCCATCCGCATGATCATCGCGCCTTTGGTGTTCGCCACCCTGCTGGCCGGGGTGGGGCGTATCCGCGACACCGCCACGGTGGGCCGCATCGCGCTGCAGGCGATGATCTGGTTCGTCGCCGCGTCTGTCGCCGCCATTTTGGTCGCATTGGCGGCAGCCGAAATTCTGGCGCCCGGCATGAGCATGCATATGACGGCAACCGCTGTGCCGGGCGCCATCTCCACCGCGCCACTGACCTTGTCGGGCTTTGTCGGCCATCTGGTGCCGACCTCGATCATCGAGGCCATGGCCAGCAACGAAATCCTGCAGATCGTAGTCTTCGCTTTGGTGGCCGGAGTCGCCATCGCGCGCATGGGCGAGAAGGGCGAACCGCTGCTGGCGCTGGCCGAGAGCGTGTCGCAATTGATGTTGAAGATGACCAGTTACGTGATGTTGCTGGCGCCGGCGGCGGTGTTTGCCGCGGTGGCGGTGGCGCTGGCCGAGCAGGGGGTCGATATCATCCTGCACTATGCCAGCTATGTCGGCGGCTTTTACGCGGCGTTGGCGGGCATGTGGCTGCTCTTGATGGTCAGCAGCAGCGCGATCCTGGGGCCGGCGCGGCTGAAGCGATTGCTGATCGCCATCCGCCAGCCGGCGCTGATCGCCTTCACCACCGCCAGCTCGGAGGCGGTCTATCCCAGCCTGTTGGCGCGGCTGGAGGAATTCGGTGTGCCCAACCGCATCGCTGCGCTGGTGCTGCCGCTAGGCTACAGTTTCAACCTGGTCGGCTCGATGTGCTACTGCACTTGGGCGGCGCTGTTCGTGGCCCAGGCTTATGACGTGCCGATTGCCGGCTGGGCGCTGTTCCAGATGTTGTTCATGCTGTTTGTGCTCAGCAAGGGGATCGCCGGGGTGCCGCGCGCCGGCATCCTGATCGTGGCGGCAGTGATGCCCTATTTCCACATCCCGGAAGCCGGGATCGTGCTGATCCTGGGCGTGGATCATTTCCTGGACATGGGCCGCACCGGCACCAATGCCGTGGCCAACGCCCTGGCCTCGGCCTCGGTCGCCAAATGGCAGGGCGCCACCTTGTCTTCGCCTTGAGCTTCGCGCAGCATCCTGAAAAATAGGGGAGGGCGGCATGGACCGGCGGATGCTATTGGGTGCTGGCATGGCGAGTGCGCTGTTGCCGCGCACGGCGCTGGGCCAGCACCGTGACGGGCAAATCCATGAGACAGGCTATCTGCCCGGCGATTCCCAGGAATTCATCGCATTGTGGCCGGACGTGGCCCCGGGCGGCGCCGGCATCCATCTCGACCTGAAAGTCACCGACACGGTGCAGGCGGACGGCTTTCACGTCCGCGCCGTCAGCCAGATCCAGCAGCCCGGCTTTTTCGTCTATCGCCCGGTTGCGCCCACGGGCCTTGCCTTGCTGGTCATCCCCGGCGGCGGCTATGCCGCCGAGGGCGGCGACCGCGGCGGCCGCGAGATTGCGCAGTATTTCGCGCGCCTTGGCATCATCAGTTTTGTGCTGCGTTATCGCCTGCCGGGCGAAGGCTGGAAGAACCGCGATTCTGTGCCGCTGCAGGATGCCCAGCGCGCCATGCGCCTGATCCGCGCCGGCGAATATGGCGCCCAGAAGCTGGGGGTGATCGGCTTTTCCGCCGGCGGGCATTTGTCGGCATCGCTGGCGCTGCGCCATGGCATGACGGTCTATGACAAGATCAGCGGCGCCGACAGCATCGACGCCAAACCGTTTATCGCCGCCCACATGTATCCCGTCATCACCATGGGACCGGGCGCGCATCCCGGATCGCGCGACAAGCTGTTGGGCGAAAATCCCACACCCGAAGCCATCGCCAACTGGTCGTTGGAAAAGCATGTCGGCGCGGATACCCCGCCGTCCTTCATCGCGCTGGCCGCCGACGACGATGTGGTACCGCCGATGCCCAATGGGATCGCCTTCTATGAGAAACTGCGCGAGGCGGCCGTTCCGTCACAGCTGCATGTGTTCGAGGCGGGAGGTCATGGCTTCAGCCTGCACTGGGCGCAAGGAAAACCCTGCGGCGCCTGGCCGGAGCTGTTCCTGTCCTGGGCGGGCACGCACGGCTTCAAGGTTTAAGCGCGTCCAGCAACGCCGCGTGGAAGCGCGCCGGGTCCTGGATTTGCGGTGAGTGGCCAAGGTCCGCAAAGCGGATAAGCTTGCCTTGTTGGAAGCGCTTGACCGCCGCTTCCGCCAGCACCGGATAATTGCCGAGGGTCGCGCGAATTTCCGGCGGCGCCAGCTGCTTGCCCGGCGCGGTATTGTCCTTGTCGCCGATCATCAGCAGCACCGGCATTTTCAAGTTCTCGAATTCATAGAACACCGGCTGGTCGTAGATCATGTCGCTGATCAGGGCCGAATTCCACGCCACGATCTCCTTGCCCGGGCCGCGATACATCCCCGCCAGCATCTGCACCCAAGGCTCATATTCCGGCTTCCAGCTGTTGGCGTAATAGGTGACGCGCTCATAATCTCGGATGGAATCCGCCGTGGTCTTGAGCTGGGTCTGGTATTGCGCATCCAGGCTTTGCCACGGCACGCCTTTGGCGCGCCAGTCTTCCAGCCCCAGCGGGTCCACCAGCACCAGCCGTTCGGTGTCAGCCGAAAAAGTCAGGCCATAGCGCACCGCCAGCATGCCGCCGGTGGAATGGCCCATCACGATGGGGCGCGGGATGCCCAGCGACTTCAACAGTTCGTGGGTATTCGTGGCCAGTTGCTCGAAGGTATATTCGTAATGCTGCGGCTTGGTGGATTTGCACCAGCCCACCTGGTCGGGCGCAATCACCCGGTACCCGGCGCCGCTCAGCGCCCGGATGCTGCCCTCCCAGGTGACAGAGCAGAAATTCTTGCCATGCAGCAGTACCACCGTGTGTCCGTTCGGTGTCGCTGGCTTCACATCCATATAGGCCATGTCCATCGCCACGGCCTGGCTCTGGAAGCGATAATGCTGGAGCGGGAAGGGATAGTCATAGCCTTCCAGCTGCGGACCGTAGGACGCTTCCTGTGCCGATGCGGCGGACGCGAAAAGCGTTATTGCGAAAGCGAGAGCGAATTTCATGCGCGAACAATACGCCTTGCCCGCAAAAGGAAAAGGGTGGGAAGCTGCGCGCATAAAAAGGGGAGGGATTGATGGATCGCCGCAACATGATAGGGCTCAGTTTGGCCGCCGCTGCGCTGTCGAAACAGGCGCTGGCCGACACCTTGATGCCGGGCGACGGCAGCGTACCGACCGATCCCAAGGAGATCATCACCCTGTGGCCGGGCACCCCGCCCGGGG
>JACCXK010000143.1 GCA_013697055.1 Alphaproteobacteria bacterium | reverse complement strand
GGCCGATTTTCTTTGGGCGGAACGGATGGCACCTCGTCTCAAACATGCGGAATTCCACGGCCGGATCGGCACGGCGCGCACGGACGTCACCCCGCCGGTCGGCATCTATTCGCGCACCTGGGGCAGCGCCAAGCATGACGTGGCCGAAGGCGTGCATCGGCCCGCGCTGGCCAGCTGCCTGACGTTCCAGACCCTGGACAGCGAGAGCGAGCTGGTGTTTCTGACCCTGGATTCCTGCTGCACCGACGACAAGGACGTCGCCGCCCTGCGCGCCGCCATCCTCAAGCGCTTCAACCTGAAGCCGGAACAGCTGATGTTCCATCCTTCCCATTCCCACAGCCTGCCGGTGCTGAACCGGCGCATGGGGTCGAGGCCTGGCGGCGACAAGCTGACCGCCTATCTCGATGGCCTGACGGAAATCTGTATCGGCCTGGTCGAACAGGCACGCGCCTCGCTGGCCGAAGGCATTGTCAGCTGGGCCTATGGCCGCTGCGGCCTGGCTTTCAACCGTGACGCGGTGGACCCCGCGACCGGCCGCGATATTTGCGGATTGAACCTGGCCGAACAGGCCGATGACACGTTGCTGATCGGCCGCGTCGCCGGCTTGGACGGCAAGACCCGCGCTACCATCGTCAACTATGCCTGTCATCCGGTGTCGCTGGGCGGCGGCAATCGCCTGTTATCGCCCGACTATATCGGCGCCATGCGCGAAGTGGTGGAGCGCGACACCGATGGCGCCATCTGCGTGTTCATGCACGGCGCTTCGGGGGACCTGACGCCGCGGCGCAGTTATGAAGCCAAGGCGGAAGTGGCCGACCAGAATGGCCGCGAGCTGGGCTATGCCGTGCTGTCCATCGTCAGCGGCATGTTCCCGCCCGGCCAGCAACTGGAATATCAGGGCATCGAGGAATCCGGCACGCCGCTGGGCATCTGGCGGCTGACACCGCGCACCAACCTCAGCACGGAATTGTCGGGACGCTTTGTGAGCACCGAATTTGCGCTGCTTCCCTTCCCCTCGCGCGAGGAGTTGGAGAACCAGCTTGCCGCCGCCACCGAGCGTTTTGCCATCGAGCGAATCGAACGGAGTCTCGCGCGCCGCGCCCAGATCGGTGACGGTCCCAACAGCCCGTTCCATTTCACCGTGTGGCGGATCGGCGAGGCTTTCCTGGTTTCGACCCCGGCGGAATCCTACAGCAAGTTCCAGATGGATTTGCGCCGCGAATTTCCCGACACCACAGTCGCGGTGCTCAACCTGTCGGACGGCACCACCACCTATCTGCCGCTGCCGGAAAGCTTCAACCGCGACGTCTATCAGGCGCGCATCGCCTTCTACGAACACGATGCCCTGGCCCGCGTCACCGCAATGGCGCGCGAGGCGATCCAGGCGTTGCAGTAATCAATCTGCCTGCTGCCAGCACGATCAGCGCCGACAGCGCCTGGGCGACGCCCAGCGCCGCCATGGCCGCGCCATAGTTTCCGGTCCATCCCTTGAGCAGGCCCACAATCACCGGCCCGAGAAACCCGCCCAATGTGCCGATGGTGTTGACCAGCGCCAGCCCGCCCGCGGTCGCGGGCCCGCGGGCAAAGGAGGTAAGAAGACTTTGAAAAGGCCCGATGCCGGAAAGCCCGCCCGCCATCGCCAGACTTAAAGCGACCAGCACCACCAGGTGATTGCCGGCCAGCGCCGCCACCGCCAGCGCCGCCGCCGCCAGGAACATTGTCAGCGCCGTGTGCCAGATGCGCTCGTTCCGCGCATCGCTGCGCCTCGCCCACACCACCATCGCCACCATGCTGACGATGTAAGGAATGGTCGCGACAAAACCGGTGGCTTTGGTGGAATAGCCCATGGCGTGGATCATCTGTGGCAGCCACAGATTGATGCCGTAGAGGGCACAGCCCGAGCCCAGGGTGGAAATGCCCAGCAGCAACAGGCGCGGATCGAGCAGTGCCTGCACCACAGTGCTGTCCTGTGCGGCCGGTCCGGTATCCAGATTGGCGGCGATGGTTGCGCGCTCCGCCGCGCTCAACCATTTGGCCTGCGCCGGCCCATCCGGCAGGAAAGCCAGGACCACAAAGGCGAGCAACACGGCGGGAAAGCCCTGCACCAGGAACAGCCACTGCCAGCCATGCAGGCCCCAGATCCCGTCCATGCCCAGCAGCAGGCCGGACAGCGGCCCGCTGATGATGCCGGCAATGGGAATGGCGGTGCAGAAGATGGCCGTGAACCGCCCGCGATACGCCAGTGGAAACCACAGGGTGAGATAATAGATCATGCTGGGGGTGAAGCCGCCTTCGGCCACGCCCAGGAAAAAGCGCAGTGTATAAAAACCCTGCGCATCCCGCATGAAGGCGTTGGAGGCCGAGACGAGGCCCCATGCCAGCATGACGCAAAAGATCACCCGCCGCGCGCCCAGCCGCGCCAGCAGCAAAGCGGTGGGAATCTGGAACGTGAGAAAGCCCAGGAAGAACATGCCGGCGCCCAGGCCGAACACGCTCGCCGAAAAGCCCAGGTCGCGGTTCATGGTCAGAGCCGCGAAGCCCACATTGGAGCGGTCGATGAAGCCGATGATGTAAAGCACGATCATGAAGGGGATCAGGCGCCAGGCGCATTTGGCGGACACCGCCTGAATTTCGCTTCCGCCCGGCATCAAAACCCGCCCCCGTTCGTTCAAGGCTATCAGCGCGGGGGAGGCCCGGCTAGATTGGCGTCAACGAGGTCCTTTATGCGCAGAATCCTGATGATCGCCGCCCTGCTCGCTGTCACAGCGCAGGCCGAGGCGGCCAAAACGATCAAGAAACCGCCGCCGCTGCCCAAGACACCGATCCTGAAGCTGGCGAATGTCGAGCAGACCGCCGAGGACGCCAACAGCGGCGCCGGCTCGCCGCTGCTGGAATGGATGCGCGACACCGGCCCGGTCCTCAGCCCCAATGGCGCACCGATGGACGTGATCCCGGATTTCCGCGTCACCGTGATGCGGTCACCGGTGGTGATGCGCCGGCGCGAGCTGGTGGATTCCGATGGCGCCTTCAAGGACACCCAGGCCGCCAGCTATGCGGTGGATATCGCGCCGGGCGCGGCTCAGAACGGGGTCGTCGCCTCGGGCGGCTGGGAATGCGGCACCGCCAAATACTTCATCACCATGCGCAGCTATGTCATCGATGCCGACGGCAAGCACAGCAATGCGCTGCGCTACACCATCCACTGCAACGGGGGCTGACCCATGGCTTTTCTGGCGCCCATCGGGCTTCTGTTCGTTTCCAACATCTTCATGACCTTCGCCTGGTACGGCCAGCTTAAATTCCCCAATGCCGTGTTGTGGCAGGTGGTGCTGGTCAGCTGGGGCATCGCCTTCTTTGAATATTGCCTGGCGGTGCCCGCCAACCGCATCGGCCATCAGGTCTATTCCGCCGCCCAGCTCAAGACCATGCAGGAGATCATCACCCTCCTGGTATTTGCTGTTTTTTCAGTCACCTACCTGGGCGAGAGCCTGAAGTGGAATCACATGGTCGCTTTCTTGTTTTTGTGCGGCGCGGCCTTTTTCTCCTTCCACAAATGGTCGTGAGTGTTAGGCTTCCCCTGGGCTGACGGGGAAATTCTCATGCGCATTTTGATCAGTGCATTGCTGGCGACCGCTTTGACCTTGCCTGCGGCGGCGCAGACGGGTCCGGGCCAGGCGCGCTTTCGCGCCCTCTATAAAGAGCTGGTGGAGACCAACACCACCCTGTCGGCGGGCGACTGCACCTTGCTGGCGCACAAGATGGGCGCGCATCTGAAAGCGGCCGGCTATCCCGACGCCGATCTGCACTATTTCGTCGCCGACGGTCATCCCAAGGAAGGCGGGCTGGTGGCGCGCCTGCCGGGCAGCGATCCCCATGCCAAGGCCATCCTGCTCCTGGGCCATATCGATGTGGTGGAAGCCAGGCGTGAGGACTGGACCCGCGATCCCTTTACCCTGATCGAGGAGAATGGCTATTTCTACGGCCGCGGCGCTTCGGACATGAAACCCCAGGTCGCGGCCTGGGTGAACACCATGATGCGGCTGAAAGAGGAACACTTCAAAAACCGCCGCACCGTCAAGATGGCGCTGACCTGCGGCGAGGAAACCTCCACCGCCTTCAATGGCGCCAGCTATCTCTCCAGCCATGAGCGCGAGCTGATCGATGCGGCGTTCGCGCTGAACGAAGGCGGCGGCGGGCGGCTGAACAAGGACGGCAAGCCGCTGATGATGACAATCCAGGCGGCGGAGAAATTTCCCCAGAACTACCAGCTGGAAGTAACCAATCCCGGTGGCCATTCCTCGCGGCCGATGCCGGACAATGCCATTTATCATCTGGCGGCGGGGCTGACGAAAATCAGCGCCTATGCCTTCCCCATCCAGGCCAGTGATATTACCAAGCAGTATTTCGCCAAGCTGTCGCCGCAAGTCGGCGGCGAGATGGGCGCCGCCATGACCGCCTTCGCCAAGGACCCGACCGACAAGGCGGCGTCAGCCAAGCTGGCTTCCGATCCCTCCTACAACGCAATCCTGCACACCACCTGCGTCGCCACTCTGTTGAGCGCGGGCCATGCCAACAACGCCCTGCCCCAGCGCGCCGACGCCAATATCAACTGCCGCATCTTCCCCGGCACCACGCCGGAGCAGGTGCGCGCCAAGTTGCAGGAGTTGGTCGCCGATCCCCAGATCAAAGTGACGTTGGTCGACAAGCGCAGCGAAGTGCCCAAGGGGCCCCAGCCCATCAACCCCGCGGTGTTCGGGCCGGTGGAAAAACTGGTCGCCAAGATGTGGCCCGGCATTCCGGTGACGTCCTCCATGTCGGCCGGCGCCACCGACGGCGCGTTTCTCACGCCGGCGGGCATTCCCACCTATGGCGTGTCGGGCATGTTCGGCGATCCGGACGGCAATGGCGCGCACGGGTTGAACGAACGCATGCGGGTGAAATCGGCCTATCAGGGCAACGATTTCCTGTATGAAGTGGTCAAGGTCTACGCCAACCAGCCCTAGCTTTTGTTGACGAGCGAAGCGAGGGCGGGAAGTAATTAAAGGAAGCACATGCGTAAACTTGCTGCTGCGGCGCTCGCCGCCTGCCTCGCCTTGCCCGCTTCGGCGCAGGACCAGCAGTCCTTCCGCGCCATCTACAAGGAGATGGTGGAGACCAATACCACCTTTTCCTCCGGTGACTGCACCTTGCTGGCGCAGAAGATGGCGTCGCGGCTGAAGGCGGTCGGTTATCCCGACAGCGACCTGCACATCTTCACCGTGCCCGATCATCTCAAGGAAGGCAGCCTGGTGGCCGTGCTGCCGGGCAGCGATGCCAAGGCCAAAGCCATCCTGCTGCTGGCACATCTGGACGTGGTGGAAGCCAAGCGCGAGGACTGGACCCGCGATCCCTTCACGCTTGTGGAAGAGGACGGCTATTTCTATGGCCGCGGCACCGCCGACGACAAATCCGTCGCTGCCATCTGGGTGGACATCATGGTCCACTTCAAACAGGACAAGATTGCCCATCGCCGTCCGCTGAAATTGGCTTTGACCTGCGGCGAGGAAACCAACGGCGCCTTCAATGGCGCCAAGTGGCTGGCAGCCAGTCAGCGCGCCCTGATCGATGCCGAGTTCGGCCTGACCGAAGGCGGCTGGGGCACCATGGGCGAGAATGGCGGCAAACCCATCGCCCTGGGCATCAATGCCGGCGAGAAGTTGTCGCAGAACTACACCCTGGAAGTGACCAATCCCGGCGGCCATTCCATGCGGCCGGTGAAGGACAATGCCATCTATCACCTGTCGGCAGGCCTCTTGAAGATCGGGGCTTACGACTTTCCCACCCAGTCCACCGACGCGTCGCGGGAATATTTTGCCCGCATGGCGCCGCTAACGGGCGGCGAAATGGGTGGGGCCATGACCGCTTTTTACAAAAACGACAAAGACGCCAAGGTCGCTTCGGTATTGGCCGCCGATCCACGCTTCAATGCCGCCATGCGCACAACTTGCGTCGCCACACTTATAAACGGCGGCCATGCCACAAATGCCCTGCCCCAGCGCGTCACCGCCAATGTCAATTGCCGCATCTTCCCCGGCACCACGCCGCAAGACGTGCGCGACAAGCTGCAGGAATTGGTGGCGGACTCGCAGATTAAAATCGTTGCCCAGGCCGCCCATAACGATCCGTCGCCTGCCCCGCCGCTGACGCCGGCGCTGATGAAGCCTCTGGTCAGCGAGGCGGCCAAGCGCTGGCCCGGCGTACCGGTTATTCCCCAGCTGGAGATCGGCGCCACCGACGCCTCCTTCATGACCCCGGCGGGCATTCCCACCTATGGCTTCACCGGCATGTTCTTCGAGCCGGATGGCAGCCGGCTGCATGGGTTGAATGAACGCATCCGCGCCAAGGTTCTGTATGACGCGCGCGATTATCTCACCGATCTGATCAGGATATACGCGAAGTAAGCTCACTTTTCATCGCGGCGAAGACACTGGCCCAATCGTTCAGCGCCGGCTGGCGGAAGAGGCGCAGAGACGGATACCAGGGGCTGTCGTCGCGATCCAGGAACCAGCGCCAGTCTGGCACATGTTTCAACGCGACCCGGGTCGGCACGCCCAGCGCGCCGGCCAGATGCGCCGGCGCGGTGTCGGCGGTGATCACCAGATCGCAGGCCATCATCATCGCCGCAGTATCGAGGAATGCATCCGGGCCGTTGTCGAAATCATAAGTCTCAACCGCCATGCCGGCAGGTAGATGATTGAGCTGTTCTTTGCCGGCATTCTTCTGCAATCCGATCAGCCGCACGCCGGGCATCTTGGCGATGCCTTCCAGTTCCGCCACTGGAAACGCCTTGCCTTCCGATCCCATCACCAGATTGAGGCCTTGCCAGGCGATGCCGATGCGAAAGCCGTGGGCGCCGATCTTGTCTTTCCACTGCGCCACCCGCGCCGGGTCCGCCACCAGATAGTGGTCGGCACGCGGGATCGCCTCCACCCGCATCCCGACCGCCAGCGGAATGCTGGCCAGCGGGATGTGGAAATCAAAAGCGGCGGGCACTTCGCCCCAGCCGATCAGTTCGACTGGCGGCGTGGCGCGTTTCAGCAATTCCATCAACTGTGTCTGCACCGAAAGAATAACGTTGGCGCCACGTTCGATGGCAAAGCGAACATAGCGATAATACTGGATGGCATCGCCCAGCCCCTGCTCGATATAGCAAAACAGTGTCTTGCCGCTAATATCCTCCGCGCCGGTCCACAGCGGCTGCGGATAGACCCGCGCCTCCATCGGCCTGGGCATCTGCTTGCGCCATTCATAGAGCGGCAGGCCAGTGGCGAAATCCTGCATCAACAAATGACAGAGCGCGCGGTTGAGCGGCGCCACCGCCAGGACAGGATCCAGCGCCTCGGCGCGGCGGAAGGAGTCCAGCGCCTCGTTCAACCGCCCCAGATTCTGCAACGCCAGACCGCGATCGCCCCAGCCCGGCGCGAAATGCGGCGCCAGGGCCAGCGCCCGGTCATAGGCCGCCACAGCCTCGCCATAACGCAGCAACGCCTGCAAGGCGATGCCGCGATTGAGATGGATTACGGGATCGCGCGGGTCCAGCATCGCGGCGCGGTCGTAACAGGCCAGCGCCTCGGCAAAGCGGTCCTGCCCGCTCAGCGCATTGCCAGCCTCGATCAGGTCGCTGGGAAAATCCGCTGCCATGGATCAGTGCAATTTCAACTTCGGCCGGATGATCTGGTTGACATGCCCGACCGCGATCAGCGCCAACCCTTTGAGCCAGCCATGAATGGCGATCAGGTGCATGCGATAGAGCGAAACATAGACGAAGCGCGCCAGCCGGCCTTCGATCGCCATGCGCCCGCCGACCAGATTTCCCATCAGAGAACCCACGGTGGAGTAACGGCTCAGAGATACCAGCGAGCCGTGATCCTTGTAGACAAACGGCTTCAGCGCTTTTCCTGCGATCATGGCGCTGATGTTGCGGAAGGCCGTCGCCGCCATCTGGTGCGCCGCCTGGGCGCGCGGCGGCACCGGCCGCGTCTGGCCTTCCGGCACGAACCAGGCGCAGTCGCCGATGGCGAAGATGCGATCGTCCTGCGTGGTTTGCAGCGTGGGTTTCACCACCAGCTGGTTGCTGCGGGTGGTTTCCAGCCCCAGATTGGCCAGCATGTCGGGACCTTTCACCCCCGCGGCCCACACCCGCAAATCGGCCTTGATCAACTCGCCGGACTTGGTGACCATGCCTTCGGCGGTGGCTTCCAC
>JACCXK010000134.1 GCA_013697055.1 Alphaproteobacteria bacterium | reverse complement strand
GGGCTGGACAGCGCCCAGGACGGCGCGATCCTCACCCCCGACCAGCGCCGGCTGCTGGATTCGCTGTCCGACCAGACGGCGCTGGCCATCGAGCGATTGCACCTGGCCGAGGAAATGGACCGGGCCCGCGTCGCCGCCGAAACCGACAAGCTGCGTTCGGCGCTTTTGACCTCCATCAGCCACGACTTGCGCACCCCGCTGGCCTCCATCCTGGGATCGGTCACCAGCCTGAAACAGTATCGCGGCCAGATGGACGAGACCGACCAGAACCAGCTCCTGGGCACCATCCAGGACGAGGCCGAGCGGCTCAATCATTTCATCGCCAACCTGCTGGACATGACGCGGCTGGAGTCGGGTGCGCTGGCGCCCAACCTGGAGCCGATCGATCTTGGCGATGTGGTGGGCAGCGTGCTGCGCCGCGCCGCGCCGCTGATTCAACAGCACAGGGCGGTGCTGGAACTGGAACCGGATTTGCCGATGCCGCGCATCGATCCGGTGCTGTTCGAACAGGTGTTGTTCAACCTGATCGACAATGCCGCCAAATATGCGTCCCCCGGCACCGCCATCACTCTCAGGGCGCGGCATGAGGGCGGCACCTTGCGGATTCAAGTGCTGGACGAAGGCCCCGGCCTGCCGGACGACGACCGCGAGCGCATCTTCGACAAGTTCTACCGGGTGCGCGCCGGCGACCGCCAGCGCGCCGGGACCGGGCTGGGGCTTGCCATCGCCCGCGGCTTCATGGAAGCGATGGGCGGCACCATCACCGCCGCCAACCGCTGCGACGCACGCGGCGCCATGTTCACTCTGACACTTCCTTTGGCCTTGCCGGACCCATGACACCCTTGCGCATCCTGATCGTGGACGACGAGCCGCCCATCCGGCGTTTCCTGCGCACCGCGCTGGCGGCGCAGGATTATCGCGTCGAGGAAGCGGGTGATGGCGAGGCGGCGCTGGAGTTTCTCAAGCGCAATCCTGTCGACCTGGTGATCCTCGATCTCGGCCTGCCGGGCATGGACGGGCTGGAGGTGGTCCGGCGGCTGCGCGCCCAAGGCAGCGTCACGCCTATCGTCATTCTTTCCAGCCGCGACGACGAGGCAGGCAAGGTGGCGGCGCTGGACCTGGGTGCCGACGACTATGTCTCAAAGCCTTTCGGCGTGGAGGAATTGTCGGCGCGTGTCCGCGCCGCCTTGCGCCACCGGCTGCAGCAGGAAGGCGAAAAGCCGCTGTTCCGCAGCGGGGATGTAACAATGGACCTGGTGCGCCGGATCGTCACCGCGCGGGGCACGGAGGTGAAATTGACGCCCCGTGAGTACGACCTGCTGCGCCTGATGGCCGCCCATGCCGGCAAGGTCCTGACCCACAAATTCATCCTGCATGAGGTGTGGGGCGGGGAAGCGGACGTGCAGTATTTGCGAATCTATGTCCGCACCTTGCGCCAGAAGCTGGAGGCCGATCCCGAACAGCCCAGCCTGATCCTGACCGAGCAGGGTGTGGGCTACCGGCTGCGGGCGGCAGACTAAGCTGGGACGTAGGTCAGCCGGATCACGCTCTCGCCAATCCGCTCGCTGGCCACCAGGCGCAGCGGCGGCCGGGGGCCGGCGAAGAATGGCGTGCCGTGGCCCAGCACGACCGGGTGCAGGTAAAGCCGATACTCATCGATAAGACCCGTCAGACTTTGCGCCAACTTCGGTCCGGAGACGGCGATCTCGCCGGTGAGCCGGGCTTTCAGCCCGCGTACCATCGTCTCCATGTCATCGGCGACAAGCGTGGCATTGGGACCGACCGACGTCAGCGAGCGCGAAACAACCCATTTCGGCTGGTTTCGCCATGCCGCGGCAAATTCGCGATGTTTCGCATTCCATTCCGGATGGTCTTCGTCCCAATAGCGCATGATCTCGTACATGCGGCGGCCATACACACTGCCGGCCACAGCGCGGACGCGTTCGATCCAGTGCCGAAACAGTGCGGGCTCAGGCGCAAATTTGTCGTGGTCGACATAGCCGTCCAGGGACAAGTTCATTCCGAAGAGAAGCTTCGCCATGAACCCCGCTAGTCCTTCTTCTTTCGCTTGCCCTTGCGGCCTTCGCCTTTGCCCAGTCCGATCTTCTTGGCGAAGTCGCTGCGCTTCTGGGCATAGTTGGGCGCCACCATCGGATAGTCGGGGGCCAGGTTCCAGCGCTCGCGATATTCCCCCGGCGACAGCTTGTAGCGCGAGCGCAGGTAGCGCTTCAGCATCTTGAGCTTCTTGCCGTCCTCGAGGCAGACGATGAAGTCCGGCTGGACCGACTTCTTGACTGGCACGGCCGGCGCGCGGGGCAGGGTGCGCTCGTCCGACCCGGCGAACCCGCCCAGGGTGGCGTGGACATTCTTGATGATGCCGGGCAGTTCGCTGGCCGCCACGGTGTTCTTGCTGACATAGGCGGCGACGATCTCCGTCACCAGCTTGAGGATGTCGTCCTCGTTATCCTTGCCCATACCCTGAACGCCCCAAGACACCAACATGTTGCCGGCCGTCTTTATGATACCGGGCCGGATGAGGAAATCTCAGCTTTTCCCGTGCCTTGCAAGAAGGTCTTCAAATCTTGTGCAAACCGCTAGATTTGGTGCCGGGGAAGGGGTAAATCCGCCATTCCTGCGCGGGGGCGCAACATCGGCCCCCGGTCCCCTTCTGGTTGCAAATGAGGCTTGAATGTCTGCAGTCGCCATGGCGCCCCCGTCCGGATACTTCACCAAGGGTCTGGAAGCCGCCGACCCGGATGTCTTCAACAGCATCCAGGACGAGCTGAACCGCCAGCGCGACAAGATCGAGCTGATCGCCTCCGAGAACATCGTCTCCAAGGCGGTGCTGGAGGCCCAGGGCTCGGTCCTGACCAACAAGTATGCCGAAGGCTATCCGGGCAAGCGCTATTACGGCGGCTGCGAGTATGTCGATGTCGCCGAAGCCATCGCCATCGAGCGCGCCTGCAAATTGTTCGGCGCCGCTTTCGCCAACGTCCAGCCCCATTCCGGCGCCAACGCCAACCAGGCCGCCTTCTATGCCCTGCTGAACCCGGGCGACACCTTCATGGGCCTGGACCTGGCGGCGGGCGGCCATCTCACCCACGGCCATCCCGCCAACTATTCCGGCAAGTGGTTCAAGCCGGTGCCCTATACGGTGCGCAAGGACGACCAGCGCGTCGACATGGACCAGGTCGCTGCCCTGGCGCGCGAGCACAAGCCCAAGCTGATCCTGGCCGGTGGTTCGGCTTACGCCCGCACCTGGGATTTCGAGGCCTTCCGCAGAATCGCCGATGAAGTCGGCGCGCTGTTCATGGTGGACATGGCGCACTTTGCCGGCCTGGTGGCGGGCGGGGTGCATCCCAATCCGGTGCCGTATGCCGATGTGGTGACCACCACCACCCACAAGACCCTGCGCGGCCCGCGCGGCGGCATGATCCTGTCGCGCGACGAAGCCATCGGAAAGAAGATCAATGCCGCCGTGTTCCCCGGCCTGCAGGGCGGCCCCCTGATGCATGTCATCGCCGCCAAGGCGGTGGCGTTCGGCGAAGCGCTGAAGCCGGAATTCAAGACCTATGCGAAAAACGTCGTCGAGAACGCCAAGGCGCTGGCCGAAGTGCTGAAGTCCAATGGCCTCGACATCGTCACCGGCGGCACCGACACCCATCTGATGCTGGTGGATCTGCGTCCCAAGGGCGCCAAGGGCCGTCCCACCGAACATGCGCTGGACCGCGCCGGCATCACCTGCAACAAGAACGCCGTGCCCTTCGACACCGAAAAGGCCGTTATTACGTCGGGCGTTCGGCTGGGTTCGCCCGCCGGCACCACCCGCGGCTTCGGCACGGCCGAATTCCGCGAGATCGGCAAGCTGATCGTGGAAGTGGTGGACGCCGTGGCCAGCAACGAAGCGGGCGATGCCCAGGTTGAACAGAGCGTGGCGCGCCGCGTCAGCGAACTGTGCCAACGCTTTCCGATTTATCCGTAAGGGGAAACAAAGATGCGCTGCCCGTTCTGCGGACATGAAGACAGCCAGGTGAAGGACTCGCGTCCTTCCGAGGACAATGCCGCCATCCGCCGCCGCCGTCATTGCCCCGAATGCGGCGGGCGCTTTACCACTTTCGAGCGCGTGCACCTGCGCGAGCTGATCGTGGTCAAGAAGAACGGCCGCCGCGAGACCTTCGACCGCGACAAGCTGGAACGCTCGATCAATCACGCGCTGCGCAAGCGCCCGGTGGAGCGTGAGCGGGTCGACCGCACCATCACCGGCATCGTGCGCCGCCTGGAATCCATGGGCGAGAACGAGATTCCCGCCAATGTGATCGGCGAATTGGTGATGCAGGCCCTGGCCAGCCTGGACAAGGTCGCCTATGTCCGCTTCGCCTCGGTCTACAAGAATTTCCGCGAGACGCGCGACTTCGAGATGCTGATTGGCGAGCTCGAAGGCGAAGAAGACAAATAACGGCCCTTTGGGCCCGAGCTCGATATGAACATTCTTATTATAGAAGCGCGCTATCACCCCGATGTCGCCGACGCGCTGGTGGACGGCGCCACCCCGGCGTTGGAAAAGGGCGGGGCGCGGTTCGAGCGCATGTCGGTGCCCGGCGTGCTGGAAGTGCCGGCCGCCATCGCCATCGCGGTGCGTTCGGCGCGGCCCTTCTACGGCTATGTCGCGCTGGGCTGCGTCACGGGACCTGCCCATATCGCCGACATGTTCTATGCCGAAACCATGCGCGGGTTGATGACGCTGGGCACTTCCGGCATCGCGCTGGGCCATGGCATCGTGCTGGCGGGCGACGAGGGCGCTGCCCATGACCTCGCGATGCGCCAGGATCTCGGCGGCGATGCTGCCCGCGCCTGCCTTGCCTTGTGCACCTTGGGTGAACGCCTGGGCTTGTCCCGATGAGCGAGGGCAAAGGCGATGCCCGTCACGCCGCGCGCCTCGGCGCGGTACAGGCGCTGTACCAGATGGAAATGTCGGGTAGCGGCGCCGAGGAAGTGGCGCAGGAATTCGCCGAACACCGTTTCAGCGAGTTGCCGGTGCCGCCGGACGGCGATTTCTTCCATGCCATTATCACCGGCGTGCCCAAGCACCAGGTCGAGATCGACCGCGCCATCGCCGGCGCCTTGTCCGAGAAATGGAGGCTGGAGCGGGTGGATTCCATCCTGCGCGCCATCCTGCGCTGCGGGGTGTTCGAACTGGTGGCGCGGCGCGACGTGCCGGCCAAGGTGGTGATCGATGAGTATGTCGCCGTGTCGGGCGCCTTCTTCGGCGGCGACGAGCCCGGATTCGTCAACGCCGCGCTGGACACCATCGCCAGGCGCAAGCGGGCGGCGGAGTTCGGCCTTCCAATTCCCGAAGGGGAATTGGATTTTTAGTGGTCGCCCCGGGG
>JACCXK010000113.1 GCA_013697055.1 Alphaproteobacteria bacterium | reverse complement strand
GGATCGGCCCTCTTGAAGGGTTGGCTGAAGAGCGGCGTCAAATCCATCACCGTGGTCGAACCAAAGCCATCGGCGGAACTGCGCAAGCTGGCCAAGACGAAGAAGATCGCGCTGGTCGCCGCGCCGTCCCAGGTCAAAGCCAAGCCGTCGGTCTGCCTGGTGGCGATCAAGCCGCAAGTGCTGAAAGGCGAGGCGGGCGCGTTGGCGAATTTTGCGCATGGCGGCGCGCTGATGATTTCCATCGCGGCGGGCACGTCGGTGGCGGCGCTGACCAAGGCTTGGGGAAAGAAGGCACGCATCATCCGCGCCATGCCCAACACCCCGGGCGCGATCGGCGCGGGTATCAGCGGACTTTATGCCGCCAAAGGCGCGACGGCGGCGGACAGGAAGCGCGCCGCATCGCTTTTGTCGGCGCTCGGCCAGACCGAATGGGTGGCGAAGGAGAGCTTAATCGACAGCGTCACGGCGGTGTCGGGTTCCGGGCCTGCTTATCTGTTCCTGATGGCGGAAGCGCTGACCGAAGCGGGTGTCGCGGAAGGCCTGCCGCGCATCCAGGCCGAGAAATTCGCCCGCGCCACGGTGGCGGGGGCCGGCGCACTGCTGGCGGCGGACAAATCCTCCGCATCGGCCTTGCGCGAAGCCGTTACCAGCCCGGGCGGCACGACGGCGGCGGCACTGTCGGTTTTCATGGCGGATGACGGGTTGGTGCCTTTGGTCAAGCGTGCTGTAAGCGCCGCGCGCAAACGCGCCGAAGAGCTGCGCTAATCAATTCACTGTTGTCATGGCCGGCCCTGAGCCGGCCATCCATCTTTCAGGTGGCGCGATGGATGGCCGGGTCAAGCCCGGCCATGACAGGCTGGGTTGTGGTCAGACCGGCAACCGCACGATCGCCTTCAACCCACCCAGCGCGCTCTTGTCCAGCAGGATATCCCCACCATGCGCCCGGGCGATGTCGCGAGCGATGGCCAGGCCGAGGCCCGAACCGCCGCTTTGCAGGTTGCGGCCTTGATCGAGACGGCGGAAAGGACGGAAGGCTTCTTCATGCCGGTCCGGCGCGATGCCGGGGCCGTTATCCTCCACCGCGATCTCCACCACCCGGTTTACCTGGGTCAGTGTGACCGCCACCTGGGTGCCGTGCTTGAGGGCATTGTCCAGCAGATTGGCCAGCACCCGGCGCAGGCCAGCGCGTTTGACGCTGACGTCGATGTGATCGGGCGCTGTCACCGTGATGCCGTTGCGCTGGCGTGCCTTGGCGGCCGCGGCGGCCGTGTCGCGTACCATTTCGCCCAAATCGGTGACGGTGGATTCCTCGCCGCCTTCGCCGCGCGCGAAAGCGAGATACTCGTCCAGCATATGCTCCATCTCGGCGATGTCGGCGCGCATGGGGCCCGTCTCCGGATCGCCTTCCATCATCGCCAGCGCCAGCTTCAGCCGGGTCAGCGGCGTCTTCAGGTCATGGCTCACCCCCGCCAGCATTTCGGTGCACTGGGTGACATGACGCTCCAGCCGGTCGCGCATGGTGATGAAGGCCTGGGCGGCGCGGCGCACTTCGGTGGCGCCATAGGGTTTGAAGTCCGGCACGGCGCGGCCCTTGCCGAAACTGTCGGCGGCGCGGGCCAGCCGCTCGATGGGCCGCACCTGGTTGCGCAGGAACAGGATGGCGATACCCATCAGCAGCAGGGAAGAACCCACCATCCAGAGAATGAAGATGTCGGGCTTGGAGACGGTAACGCGGTCGCGCGGTACCAGCACCGCCAGCACGCCATCCTTCACATCCACCCGGATCTCGAAATCATCACCGATGCGGGCGGTGCGGAAATCGCGGTCGGCGCCGATGCGCTGTTCCAGGATATCGTCCAGCGCCAGGTCGATGGTGCTGGTCAGCTTGCCGCGAAAGGGGGCGATATTGTCGCCCGGCTGGAAGCGGATGCGGTAATTGAGCTGGCGCGCCGACAGGGCGCGCAATCTTTCGCGGTCCGGACTTGTATGACTGTCTTCCAGCGCGACCAGCAGCGCCATGTCGGCGGCCACGTCGCGCGCCAGCCGGCGGGTGGTGGTGTCGATGTCGCGCTCGAAAAAGACATAGGCGATGATCGCCTGCAGGATGACGATCGGCGCCACGATGATGATCAGCGAGCGGCCGAACAGCCCGCGCGGCAGGAAGCGCTTGACGGAAAAACCGTCACCCACGATCGGGCACCAGCATGTAGCCATGCCCCAATGCGCCCGCATTGGGGCCATTAAAAAACAGGGTTGGCGCCACGGAGCTATCCACGATCTGGAACTAACATATAACCAACCCCCCGCACTGTTTGCAGGTACAGCGGCAGCTTGGGGTCTTCCTCGATCTTGCGGCGCAGGCGAGTCACCTGCACATCGATGGATCTTTCCAGCGCCACGTTCAGCCGCTTGCAAAGTTCGCTGCGGGAGAAGGGCCGCCCGGCATGGGTGGCGAACAATTGCAGCAGCGCCGCTTCCGCCCCCGTCAGCTTGACCGGCTTGCCGGAGCGGGTCAGGCGCGCCGTGGCGGGATCGAACAGCGCCTCGCCCATGCGCACCGGACCCACCGCCGGCGCTTCGGGCGGGGCGGAACGGCGCAATAGCGAATTGACCCTGAGCAAAAGCTCGCGCGGCTCGAACGGCTTGGGCAGGTAATCGTCGGCCCCCAGTTCCAGCCCGGCAATGCGGTCAGCAGGATCGCCGCGCGCCGTCAGCATCAGGATGGGCACCGAACTTTCCTTGCGCACGCTCTGGGTCAGGTCCAGGCCGGATTCGCCGGGCATCATCACGTCCAGGATCAGCAGGTCGAATTCCATGCTCTTCATCAGGGCGCGGGCATCGGCGGCACCAGGCGCGGCGGTCACCCGGTAACCATTGGAGGTGAAATAGCGCTGCAGCAGGGCGCGCAGGCGCTCGTCATCGTCCACCACCAAGAGGTGCGGTTCGTCCGGGCCGGTCGTATTCATGGCCAAACTCATATCAGCCATGCCCTGCCTGCGGGCGAAAATGCCCTTGTGACCCTTGCGGTTTTCGCGCCGGACATGCTGCAATGCATGGCAGAAAAACTAGGCCCTCGTTCCAAGGGGGGCAAGCCCGCCCGGGTTGGAGTTGAGGACTTTTAGATGTCAGACGTGATCCCTTTCGACCAGCGCGATGGCTCGCTTTGGTATGACGGCAAGCTGGTGCCCTGGAAGGACGCCAAGACCCATGTGCTGACCCACGGGCTGCATTACGGCTCGTGCGTGTTCGAGGGTCAGCGCATCTATGGCGGCACCATCTACAAGCTGAAGGAACATACGGCGCGGCTGTTCAAGTCGGCCGAAATGCTGGGCATGACGATCCCCTACACCCAGGACCAGATCAATCAGGCCTGCATCGACGCGGCCGCGGTGCAGAACATCAAGGATGGCTACCTGCGCCCCGTGGCGTTCCGCGGCAGCGAGATGATGGCGGTGTCGGCGCAGAACACCACCATCCATGTCGCCATCGCCTGCTGGCCCTGGCCGTCCTATTTCAGCCCGGCGGAAAAGCTCAAGGGCATCCGGCTGGACATTTCCCGCTGGCGCCGGCCCGCGCCCGATACCGAGCCGGTGCATGCCAAGGCGGCCGGCCTCTACATGATCTGCACCATCTCCAAGCATGAGGCGGAAGCCAAGGGCTATGCCGATGCGCTGATGTTCGATTATCGCGGCTATGTCGCGGAGGCCACCGGCGCGAACGTGTTCTTCGTGCAGGACGGCGAGCTGCACACGCCGACCCCCGACTGTTTCCTTAATGGGTTGACGCGCCAGTCGGTGATCGCCATCGCCAAGGCGCGCAGTGTGCGGGTGATCGAGCGTCACATCGAGCCGGAAGAGATGAGCGGCTTCAGCGAATGCTTCCTCACCGGCTCGGCGGCGGAAGTCACGCCGGTGTCGGAGATCGGGCCCTACCAGTTCAAGCCCGGCACGCTGACCGAAACCCTGATGAATGCGTATGCGGATGAAGTGCGCGGCGTGGCGAAGGTGTCGGCTTAGTTTTTATTCCCTCTCCCCTTGTGGGAGAGGACGCCTTGCACTTGGTGAAGCGCAGCGGAGCCAAGTGCTTAGATTTTGCTGGTGAGGGGTGCGTTTGCGCCCAACTCACCCCTCACCTGAAAAATCAGCGGGTTGAGCGTCGCTATCGCTCCACTAACCCGGTGATTTTTCTTCCTCTCCCACAAGGGGAGAGGGAATCCTATAACCAAGCCGATCAACGATCCGGCGTCACGCCGGGCCGCAAGTAAGCCATGCCGTTCTTGAAATAGATCACGCCGGTATAGACGGTCAGCGCCGCCGCCACCCACAGCAGGACATAGGCCATGGCGGCATAGGTCAGCGCCGGTATGCCGGGTGCGAAGACATCGGCCAGGGGCGTCAGGATCATGGCGCCGATGGCGAGCATCTGTATCGCGGTCTTGAATTTCGCCACCGTGGTGACCGGCACGCTGACGCGGGTGCCGGCGAGGAATTCGCGCAGGCCCGACACCAGGATCTCGCGTGTCAGGATGATCAGCGCCGGCACCAGCTTGACCAGGCTCAGCATGCCGGTGGCGGTGTTGTAGCGGGTGAAAGTGCCCTCGGCGACCAGCATCATCAGCGCCACCGCCACAAGCACCTTGTCGGCGATGGGGTCCAGCATGCGGCCGAAATCCGAACCCGCCTTCAGCTTGCGGGCGGCAAAGCCGTCCAGCCAGTCGCTGATCCCAGCCAGGGCGAACACCGCAAAGGCCACCAGCCGCGCCACATCGCCGGGAATGACGAAGGCGATCACGAACACCGGCACCAGGACGATGCGCATGATGGTGAGGGCATTGGGCAGGGCGAACATGCAGCCAGTTTAACGGCTATCGCCCCCAAATCACCCGCCCGGATGGAAGAAATCGAAGATTTTCTTGGCCAGTGTGGCGCTGACGCCCTCCACCGCTGACAAATCGGTCAGGCTGGCGGCGGAAACCGCCTTGGCGGAACCGAAATGCTGGAGCAACGCCCGCTTGCGATTGGCGCCCACGCCGGCCACTTCGTCCAGCGGATTGGCGCCGATGGCGGCGCTGCGCTTCTTGCGGTGGCCGCCGATGACAAAACGGTGCGCCTCGTCGCGCAAGCGTTGCAGATAGTAGAGAACCGGGCTCTTGAGATCGAGGCGGAAGGGTTCCTTGCCCGGCATGTAGAAATGCTCGCGCCCGGCGTCGCGGTCGGGGCCCTTGGAGATGCCGACCAGCGCCACATCTTCCACCCCCAGATCGGCAAAAACCTGGCAGGCGACGGACAGCTGGCCCGGCCCTCCATCGATCAGCACCAGGTCGGGCCGCTTCCAGCGCGTGTCCGGCGTGTCCTCGGCCTCTTCCTTCACCATGCGGGCGAAGCGGCGGCTCAGGACCTCGCGCATCATGGCGTAATCGTCGCCGGGGGCGAGTTCCTCGCTCTTGATATTGAACTTGCGGTATTGCGCCTTCTCGAAGCCTTCGGGCCCCGCCACGATGAAGGCGCCCAGGGCATGGGCGCCCTGGATGTGGGAATTGTCATAGACCTCGATGCGGCGCGGCGGCTGTTCCAGCCCGAAGACATCGGCTACGCCTTCCAACAGCTGGGTCTGGGCGCTGTTCTCGGCCAGGCGGCGGCCCAGCTGTTCGCGCGCATTGGTCATGGCGCGTTCCATGATTTCGCGCTTTTCGCCGCGCTGGGGCGTTGAGATTTCGACTTTGTGCTCGGCGCGCAAGGCCAGCGCTTGGGCCAAGAGCTCGCGCTCCGGCAGTTCCTCGCTGGTGAGAATGAGTTTGGGCGCGGTGCGTTCGTCATAGAAC
This sequence comes from Alphaproteobacteria bacterium, assembly GCA_013697055.1. Classification (GTDB taxonomy): domain Bacteria; phylum Pseudomonadota; class Alphaproteobacteria; order Micropepsales; family Micropepsaceae; genus Rhizomicrobium. The sequence goes on along the minus strand of JACCXK010000113.1, from coordinate 9,583 downwards.
TGGCCGACAAAGCTTTCCAGCACCTCGCCCAGCGGAATGTCATTGGCATGACGCGGGAAATAGGGGCGGTTGCCCCAATTCTGCCCGGCGCGGAAGAAGAAGACCTGGATGCAGGTATGGCCGCCTTCGCTGTGCAGGGCGAAGAGGTCGGCTTCGTCGAAGGTGGCCGGGTTCACGCCTTGCGACGACTGGATATGACTCATCGCCTTCAACCGGTCGCGCAGCTTGGCCGCGGCCTCGAAATCCATCGTGTCGGAAGCCTTGGTCATCTCGGCCTTGATATCTTCCTGCACCACCTGGCTTTTTCCGTTGAGGAAACTTTCAGTCTCCTCCACCAGCTCGTGATAGCCGCCCAGGTTGATGCGGCTCACGCAAGGCGCACTGCAACGCTTGATCTGGAACAGCAGACAGGGCCGGGTGCGGCTTTCAAACACCGAGTCCGAACAGGAGCGCAGCAGGAAGGCGCGCTGCAAGGTGTTGAGCGTGCGGTTCACCGCGCCGGCCGAGGCGAAGGGTCCGAAATAGACGCCCTTGATGGTCTTGGCGCCGCGATGCTTGAGGAGCTGCGGAAAGGGATGGTCTTCGCGCAGCAGGATGTTGGGGAAACTCTTGTCGTCGCGGTAGCTGACATTGTAGCGGGGCTTCAGCCGCTTGATCAGGTTGGATTCCAGCAGCAGCGCTTCGATCTCGCTGGCGGTGGTGACGAACACCATCTCGGCGGTGTCGGCAACCATGCGGGTCAGCCGGTCGCTATGCACCCGGCCGGTGGCATAAGCCGTCACCCGCTTCTTCAGGCTCTTGGCCTTGCCGACATACAGCACCTCGCCCGCCGCGTTCAGCATCCGGTAGACACCGGGCGCATCTGGCAGGGTCTTGAGATAGGCGGCGATGCGCTCGGCGCCTTTCAGGGGCGCCTCGGGGGAACTCATGGAGCCAATATATTAACGGGAGCGCTCGATTTCTATCCCGACGCTTTCAGCGTGGGTGAGCGCTTCCAGCTTTTCCACCCGCACCCGCACGGTACGCACGCGGCTGTCCTCGAAACAGGCTGCTGCGATGCGCTCGGCCAGGGTTTCGGCCAGCCGGACATGGCCTTCGGCGATGATGGCGCGGATGCGCTTTTCGATCACATGATAGTCGACCACATTTTCCAGCATGTCCTGGGCATCGGCGACCTCGTCGGTGGCGAGATCGACATTGATGCGCACCGGCTGGGTGCGGCCCTCTTCCTGGCGATAGACGCCGATATGGGCCGGTAGTTCCAGGTTGCGGATAAAGACATGGCGGATGCCGCGGGTGGCGAAGCTCATTCGGACACCTGCACATCGGGGGTCTGCCAGATCAGGTGCTGGCCGCCATCCACCGCCAGCATCTGGCCGGTGACGGCTTCGGCGGTGAGGAGATAGCGCACCGCAGCGCAGATATCGGCCGGGTCCGCGCCGCGCTTGAGGATGGTGGCATCGCGCTGGCGGTCGAAATCGGCATCGGATTGGCGCGAATTTTTCAAAGTGGGACCCGGACTCACGGCATTGACCCGGATGCGCGGGCCCATGCCTTGCGCCAGGGTGGTGGTCAGCCAGTACAGCCCCGCCTTGCTGAGGCTGTAGGAAAGGAACTGCGGGGTGGGTTTCAGCACCCGCTGGTCGACGACGTTGATGATGTTGCCCTGCGTGTCTTGTGGCAATTGCCTGGCGAAGGCCTGCGACAGAACCAAAGGCGCGCGCAGGTTGGTCTCGATGTGATCGTCCCAGCTTTTGCGGTCGGCGCTCTGCCAGTCGTCATTCTCGAACAGGGAGGCGGAATTGATCAGCGCCGTCAACGGGCCGATCTCGCGCGCCGCGCGCTCCACCAGCACGGCGGTTTCAGATTCCTTCGACAGGTCGCACTTCAGGTCGGCGGCATCCACGCCAAAGGCGCGCGCCGCCTGCACCACATTGTCGGCGTCTTCCGCGGAGCCGTGATAATGCACCGCCACGTTCCAGCCCGCCGCCGCCAGGTCCAGGGCGATCGCCCGTCCCAGCCGCTTGGCGGCGCCGGTCACGAGAACATTTCTCATGGTCGCACGCCCGACGTTCGTACGCTGTCGCTACGAACCGCTGCGCTCGCCTGGTCGATGCTCCGTTTCAAATGATAAACCCTACGGTCTTCTTCACTTCGTCCATGATGGGCGTGGCGATGGCGCGGGCCTTTTGCGCGCCGTCCTTCAACACGCGGTCGATCTCCGCCGGGTCGGCCAGCAGGCGACGCATCTCGCGGGTGATAGGCTCCAGCCTGGCCACCGTCAGGTCGGCCAGCGCCGACTTGAAGGTGGAGAAATTCTGGCCGGCGAAATCGATAATCACCTTGTCGCGATCCTGGTCTGCCAAAGCGGCATAGATGTTCAGCAAATTCTCCGCCTCGGGGCGGCCGGCCAGTTCGTCCTTGGGGCCGGGCAGGGGATGGGGATCGGTCTTGGCGCGCCGGATCTTGTCGGCAATCATGTCGGCATCGTCGGTCAGGTTGATGCGGCTGTTGTCGCTCTCATCCGACTTGGACATTTTTTTGCTGCCGTCGCGCAAGCTCATCACCCGTGTGCCGCTGCCGGTGATCACCGGCTCGGGCTGGGGGAAGAAATCCGGCACGCCGAAGTCATTGTTGAACTTGGCGGCGATGTCGCGCGCCAGTTCCAGATGCTGCTTCTGGTCTTCGCCCACCGGCACATGGGTGGCGCGATAGACCAGGATGTCGGCCGCCATCAGCACGGGGTAGGTGTAAAGCCCGACGCTGGCGCGCTCCTTATGCTTGCCGGATTTTTCCTTGAACTGGGTCATACGGTCCAGCCATCCCAGCCGCGCCACGCAATTGAACACCCAAGCCAGCTCGCCATGTTCGGGCACCTGGCCCTGGTTGAAGATCGGCGAGCGCTTGGGATCCACGCCGCCGGCGATATAGGCGGCAGCGACTTCGCGGGTGGAACGGGTCAATTCCGCAGGCTGGCCATATCCGGCATCGGCGGTGATGGCATGCATGTCCACCACGCAGAACAGACAGGGCATCTGGTCCTGCATCTTCACCCAGTTCTTCAGCGCGCCCAGGTAATTGCCCAGGTGAAGCGTGTTGGTGGGCTGCATGCCCGACAGGACGAGTTGTTTGTGGCTCATGGCGGGGTTTATGCCTTGGCGGGCGCGGGCACTTCAAGAGCCGCTTTCAGCCGCTTTTCCACCGTTTCCAGCCGCGCCGGATGCACGATCTTGTGGCCGAAGCCGTCGCGCACGTAAAAGACGTCGATGGCGCGCTCGCCATAGGTCGCCACCATGGAGGTGGAGATGGACAGCCCGGCCTCGAAGATCGCCTGGGTGATGTCGTACAGCAGGCCCGGCCGGTCCAGGCACTCCACCTCGATCACGGTGGCGATGCGCGACGCTTCGTTATCGAAATGGACCTTGGGCCGGATGGAGAAGGCCGATGCCTTGCTGCGCACCACCTTGCGGGCCAGTTCGCGGCGTGGACGCAACTGTCCGCGCAGGGTCTTTTCGATGGATTGGGCCAGCCGCCCCAGCCGCTCCTTGTCGCCAAAGGCCTCGCCATCGGCGTCCTGCACCGAGAACACGTCCAGCGCGAAGCCGTCAGACGTGGTGAAGGCCTTGGCGTCCACGATGGAGCCGCCCGACATGACGATGGCGCCGGCGAATTGCGAGAACAGGCCGGCATTGTCCGGGGTGTAGAGAATGATCTCGGTCACGGCGCGGAACTGGTTGGTGGTGGCGTCCAGGGTCAACAGCTGGCCGGCGGCATCGGCCTTGGCGACCAGCCTCGCATGGCGCTCCAGCTCGTCTTCGTCGAACGCCAGCCAGTAATTGTCGTAATGACGGCTCAGCGCCTTTTCGCGCTCCGCCGGCGTCAGGTCGCCCAGCCGCGCTTCCAGCGCCGCCTTGGCGGAGGAGACGCGGGCGCCGCGGCCCGGCGCCTGATCGCCACCGGTCATCATATGATCCGCGGCGTAATAAAGTTCGCGCAGGAGCTGGCCCTTCCAGCCGTTCCACACGCCGGGGCCGACCGCACGAATGTCGGCCACGGTCAGGATCACCAGCAGGCGCAGCATCTCCGGCGACTGCACCATGTCCACGAAATCGCGCACCGTCTTGGGATCGGAGACATCGCGGCGCTGAGCGGTGTCGCTCATGACCAGATGGTTCTTCACCAGCCACGCCACCGCGGCGGTGTCGGCGGGCGACAGGCCCAATCGCGGGCACAGGCTGCGGGCGATCTCCGCCCCGACATCGCTATGGTCGCCGGGCAGCCCCTTGGCCACGTCATGCAGCAGGATGGCGCAGTAGAGGACATTGCGGCTCTTGAGGCGCTTGACGATGTCGCTGGTGAGGGGGTTGGTGTCCTTGTGGTCGCCGCGCTCGATGGCCGCGACATTGCCCACGGCGCGGATCAGATGCTCGTCCACCGTGTAATGGTGGTACATGTTGAACTGCATCAGCCCCACGGCATGGCCGAACTCCGGCACGAAGCGGCCCAACACGCCGGCTTCGTTCATCAGGCGCAAGGCGCGTTCGGGATCATGGCGCGAAGTCAGCACTTCCAGGAAGGCCTGGTTGGCCACGGGATTGTTGCGCACCTCATCGGTGATCAAATCCAAGGAGCGCGTGACCGTGCGCAGGGCATTGGGATGGATGTCCACGCCCTTGGTGTCGGCGATATGGAACATGCGCAGGATGTTGGCGGGGTCCTGGCGGAAGATGGCGGGATTGGCGGTCAGCCGTCCATTCTCGACATAGAAATCGTCTTCCGGGCTGCGCGGCCTTAAAAACCCGGGCAGGATGGTGCGCAGCGAAGGCCGGGTCTTCTTGTGCTGTTCTTCCAGCGCGGCGCAGAAGATGCGGGTCAGGTCGCCGACATCCTTGGCCACCAGGAAGTAGGCGCGCATGAAGGCTTCCACGGCGCGGCGCGGCTTGTCGGCATCGACATAGCCCAGCTCGGTGGCCAGCGCCGGCTGCACGTCAAAGCTCAAGCGTTCCTCGGCCCGCGCCAGCAGGTAATGCAGATGCACCCGCACATTCCACAAAAAGGCTTCCGCCTTCTGGAAGGTGCGGTACTCGTCGCGTGTGAACACACCGTGTTCCACCAGGTTGGCGGCATCGTCCACGTGATAAAGATACTTGCCGATCCAGTAGAGGGTCTGCAGGTCACGCAACCCGCCTTTGCCTTCCTTGATGTTGGGCTCAACCAGGTAGCGGCTTTCGCCCTGGCGTCCGTGGCGCTGGCTGCGCTCGGCCAGCTTGGCTTCGACAAAGTCGCGGCCATTGCCGGTGGCGACTTCTTTCCAGAACTTGGCGCGCAGGTCTTCGTACAGCCCGCGGTCGCCCCACAGGTAACGCGCCTCCAGCACCGCGGTGCGGATGGTGATGTCCAGCTTGGCCAGCCGCACGCTCTCGGCCAGCGATCGCGTCGCATGACCCACCTTCAAACCTAAGTCCCACAGCATGTAGAGGATGAACTCGATGACGCTTTCGCCCCAGGCGGTCTGCTTGAAGGGGCGCAGGAACAGCAGGTCGATGTCCGATCCCGGCGCCAGCTCGCCGCGGCCATAGCCGCCGGTGGCAACCACCGCGATGCGTTCGGCGCTGGAGGGGTTCTGGGCGTAATAGACGTGCTTGGTGGCGAAGTCGTAGATCACCTGGATGATGGTGTCCTGTAGCTGCGACAGGGCGCGCGCCGCCGCCAGCCCCGGCAGGCCTTCCTTCTCCACCGCATACTTCACCTTCTCGCGGCCATCGGTGAAGGCGGCCTTGATCAGGGTGAGGCCGGCCTTGCGCAGGTTGGTGGGTTCGCCGCTGTCGCGCGCCAGCGCCGTCAGGCTCCGGCGCAGGGCGTCGGCGTCGATCAGTTCGCGCAGCGCGAGGGTCTGGGGTTTTTCGAGTCCCATGGGGCGCGGATAATGTCATGGGGTCCCCCCCGTTACCACCCGCCCAGAAGTCAAGGATTACGGGGACTTGGCGCGCGGCTTGCCGTCCCATTTGGCCGGTCCCCTTGTGCGGATGACCACGCCGCAGGCGATCCGGTCCCCGGCATTGCCCAGGGGCTGGGTGCGGTAATCATCGCCCCGCGCATCCAGGATGATCGCCACCCCGTCCCGGTCGAAGATGGAGCGCTTGCCGTTGCCGATGGAGAAGCCGTTGCTGATGGTGCTGGCATGCAGCCGCCCGTCGGCCGAGGCGAACTGGTTGGGCAGGTCGCCGGCCTCAGGCCCCCCCCTCGGCCAGGTAGCCGTGGCTCTTGCCGGGCACCAGGGTCAGGATCGGCCCGGCGCTGGTGAAGCCGGTCTTGGGGTCGCACTTGGCAGACGTGTGCAAGTGGAAAGCATGGGCGCCGGGCGGCAGGTCGTGCAGGTCGAAGGTGACCAGCACGCCGCGATTGACGGCGTCGAAGGTGGCGGTGCCCAGCGGCTTGCCCTCCAGGCTCGACAGCCGGGCGACCGCCTTGGCCTTCAGGGCGGCGGCCGCCGGCATGGGCAAAAGGGCCAGTGCAGCGATGAACAAGGCTATTCGGCCCATGCGGCCCTCCAAATGCGGCGCCAGCCTGCCATAAGCCGACAACCCAAGGGAACCTGTTGCCGCTTGGTACGCTTTAGAGCCGGGGCGCCAAAGCTCCGGGAGATTTGAACATGCGCTTTTTCCTGATGGCCGCCACGGCCAGCCTTTTTACCCTTTCCACCGTCATGATGATGGCCCAGGAGGCCCAGGCCGTGCAGGACACCCCCGTCACCATCAACGGGGTCGAGGCGGTCTGCACCGGCGTCGGCTCGGCCAAGGACGATCCGCGCTGGAGCGCCTATCCGGTCAAGGTCGTGCTCGCCACGGTCGGCGGCGCCAACCTGGCCAATGCCCATATCACCCTGACCAATGGCCGCCAGGAAGTGGCCGGGCTGGATTGCGATGCGCCCTGGATCCTGTTCAAGGCGCCCCCCGGCGCCTACACCGTCACCGCCACCCTGATCGGCGGCAGCGGCCGCTCGAGCAGCGCCAAGTTCGGCACCACCGGCAGCGGCCGCCAGAAGGAAGTCACCATCATGTTTCCGCTGCCGTCGAACGGCGCCAGTGTCCCGGCCGGCGCTGCACCGGCCCCCGCCGGTCAGTAAGCACAGAGGAGCGGGGCGGCTTACCGCCCTCGCAACTTCGTGTGCTCGGTGCGGCGCAAGGTTTTATAACCTCGCTGCGCTCGCCAACAAAACCTAAGCGAAAAAGGCCCGGTGGATTTCTCCACCGGGCCTTGATCATTTCCAAACGTCAAAGCGTCTTAGACGGCCTTGAGGTTCGAGGCCTTGGCGCCGCGCGCGTCCGGCACGATGTCGAACGAGACCTTCTGACCTTCGTTCAGCGAGCGCATGCCGGCAGCTTCAACGGCCGTGGCGTGCACGAACACGTCCTTGCCGCCGCCTTCCGGCGCGATGAAGCCAAAACCCTTGGAGGTGTTGAAGAACTTAACGGTTCCGATAGTCATGTACGTTTTTCCTGCATTGATGTCCGCCCGGCAAAATGCCGGTGCGGAACGGGGCTTTTCGTGTGTCGCAGGGAAGGAAGTTCGACCGTCGTCCAGGCGCGCACTCAAGGCGGGCAGGGATAGGCTAGGTGCGCTTCACTGTGACGGGACGTAACTCCCACGTATGTCCACATTACGTCCGGGCCCGGGTTTAGGCAATGCCGGGTGCGCGCCCCGCATCTGGCGGCACGCGGTTTCTGCGCCGCAACATGCGGGCGTTTGTGACAATTAATCGGGCTGTATACGGACTGGTTTACTCGCGCGGCGAAAAAGCGAAGACGAAGAACACCGCCGCCGCCAGGATCGAGATGGCGCTGAGCGCCCCGATGCTGGCGAAGCGCCACACCGGATCGACCTTGAACACCTGGAAGAAGGCCGCCACGCCCATGGCGGCCAGCACCAGCCCCAACGCGAAGTCTTTCATCCGGCTCATGTCATTCCCCCTTTCCCACGGAACCAGTATAGCAGTTCCCGGCGCTGTGAGATACGCGCGGAAGATGTATCCACTGTCCATCGCACGGTACGAAAATGACCAATGATTTGCCGTCAGGCCGAATTGGTCTGGAAGGCGGCTCCCGAAGGCGGATAACCCGCACACGGTTAAACCGGTGAAAAGCATGAGCGCCGGCAGGCCCCCGTCAGACCTCGTTTTCGAGGCGGTGTTCGATAACACCCCAGCCTGGGCGAAGCCGGGCTAACGAAAGGTCCAGTGGACCTTTCGTCCGGCGGAGCGGTCCATAGCGGCAGCGTATGGACGCGGCACGCGGCCAAGCGTGCCGCGAGGCGGGGACTGTCCGATCATGGAGCGCTGCCCTAAGCTTGCTGCAGGGAGTTTCCAATGAACGTCACGATCTACCATAACCCGCTCTGCGGCACCTCCCGCGGCGCCCTGGCGATCATTCGCGAGAAGGGCATCGAGCCCACCATCATCGAATATCTCAAGACGCCGCTGGACCCGCACGAACTGCGCGCCCTGATTCACAAAATGAAAGTGCCGGTGCGGGATGTGGTGCGCTGGAAACAGAAGTACGAAGTCGCCGCCACCGGCATCAGCGAGACGACCGATGACGACACCCTGCTGGCGGCGATGGCCGCGCATCCGATCCTGATGAACCGGCCTATCGTGGTGACAGAGAAGGGGGCGAAGCTGTGTCGGCCGGAGGAGATAGTGAGCGAGCTCTTATAAATGGTTAGCTAAATACTGCTTTGACCCGGTCTAGAAATGACATACGCGGGGGCGGGACATAGTTCGGGTCGACCAGCGTGCTCGTATAATTTTGGAATTGACCGTCGAAAACTTCGACGAATTGCAAAAGTTTTATGATTTTGTTTTTTCGGTCAAAAGGATCGAACACTTGTCCAAGATGATTTGCTGAACTCGAGTGAGCGTGAGAGCCACGCATACTTGCCAAAGCATCTAGTTCTGAGAGCAAGTCGTCATCAATATTTCTTACGTCGAAGCCTATGCATGTGAATAAGGGAATAATATGCGCTGGCCTAATCCCATGGTTTGTTCTAATCGCACCCCAGTTAAGATCGGGTCATCCTAGGAAGAGAGTTCAGCCGAGGGTATAATCTCAATCTCCCCCAGCGGCTCATTGGCCTCGATAATATCACCTGGCCGCGCGCCCAGGATGGCCTGCGCCATCGGGCTGCGATGGGAAATCCAGCCCTTGGAGGCATCGGCTTCGTCCACCCCCACGATACGGAAGGTTTGGGTGCGGCCCTTGCGCTGGATAGTGACAGTGGAGCCGAAACCGACCGTGCCGTCGCCGGCGGGGGCGATCACTTGGGCGCTGCTTTTGCGGATTTCCCAATAGCGCAGGTCGCGCGCCAGGGTTTCGCGCAAAAGGACATTGGTTTCGGATTTCATGCTCGCCTCAAGGCGGGCGATATGGGCCCCGATCTGCGCCAGGCCTTCGGGCGTGACGAGGTTCGGCCCCTCATCGACCATCCGCTCGGGGGGTGGTGCTGACTCGGCGGTTTCTTTGACAAAGGCGCGGGACATCGTGGTTTTCTTTTTGATGGCCCTTCGGGCGCTGGGTCCCCTTCCCCT
>JACCXK010000111.1 GCA_013697055.1 Alphaproteobacteria bacterium | reverse complement strand
GTCGAACCTCACCGCGGAAGCGCAGAGCACGGTCACTGAGGCTGTGTCCGCTGCCAAGACTCTGGGCTCCGTCCGGATCATGGTCACAGGCCACACCGATACGGTCGGCTCGGATCGCTACAACCAGGCGCTCTCGATCCGCCGCGCCACCTCCGTGAAGGACGAAATGGTCCGTCAGGGTCTGGGTGCCGATGCGATCGCGATCGAAGGCAAGAGCTTCCACGACCCGCTGGTTCCGACCGGCCCGGGCGTGCGCGAGCCCAAGAACCGCCGTGCGGTTATCGATCTGGGCGGCTAATCAGCCCGGAATTGAATCAGAAAGGGCGGACCTCACGGTCCGCCCTTTTTGTTTGTCCCGCGCGTTTATTTTTTAAACCCCTCCGGCCTCGACTATCACGCCGCCGCTTCACGTCGGCGCCGTCCATACGCTGTCGCTATGGACCGGCCACCTCCCCTTTATGGCGCTGACGCGCCAAAGGGGAGGATGGTCATGGCCAAGCGGAGGGTCGCCGCACGAAATGCGCGGCTCGAGATTCCTGGAATTCTAGAACCAGGCATTTTACGCGAGCCCGGCATTCCGCCGGGCGAACGCCAGCATCCGACAGCTTCCTTCCCCCGCGAGCGAAGCGACGAGCGGGGGAAGGTGTCGCAACGAGATGTCGGCGAAGCCGACTCGAGTTGCGACGGATGGGGGTTAATTAAATTAGCGCCTGAGCGCAGGTCCGACAGCCGGCTCTTTGTCAGGGAACGGCAAATAATTCGCGTCACCGGGAAGATCGGGACGCGGCGTCGGCGCGATGTCTGGGCCGGCCTGCACGCCCTGCAGCGCCACGGCCACCTTGATCTCACAGCTATCGACCGGATTGGCTTCATTCACCGGCACGCCGGAGACGAAATCCTCCAGCACCGGCTTGTCGGGGGCCAATGCCGCGGCGAACACCACCTCGGCTGTCTTGCAGAAATTGTCATGGGCACCGGGCTTGGTGCGGCGCTGCTCGGCATGGGCGATGGCGCGGGTCTTGAACGTATCATAAGCCGCGTCGCCGGCGCGGTTGCCGTTCATGCGCTTGAACATCTTGAGCATGGTGGCATCGGAGCGGCGCAGCTCGGCGTTGAACACGGTCTGGAAGCGGTTGAACAAGGTCACGGCCTTGGGGCCGCAGGCCAGTGCCGCATCGGTCAGCTCCTGCTGCACCGAGGCGACCTGGATGGCGGAAATTTCCGCCGCGCTGGCGCAGGCCGCGGAAATCGCCCGGGCCTGGGCGATCGGCATGCTCACCAGGCTGAGGGCCGCCACGCCGGCGGCCAACTTCATGCATTTCATCTGAACCTCTTCGACTGTCCCAGCATGCGCGAACATAAACTGAACCGCGTGCCCCCGCCAAGTCTTTGGAAACAGGGGAACTTTCGCGGCAGGGCCTGGTCATGCAACAGCTTGCGATTTCGGGCGTTTTTAAAAATCATGCGCCTTGCGTTGGTCCTCGCGGTTGCTATCCCGGGCCTGATTGCCGGATCAGCCCCTGCGTGGGCTTTTCCGGGCCCTGAAATCAACAAGGCCTGGCCGACCGAACACCAGCAAGAACTGCAAACCGTCGCCGCCCAGCCCACACCTTATGCCATGCGCTATACCGACGAAGCGGCCCAGACCTTGGGTATGAAAGACGGCAAATGGGAAGCCTTCACCCCCACCAGCTCCATAATGCCCCGTATCAATGGCGGGCTGGAAGGCGGCCGGCCCATGGTCCGGCTGCAATGGCGGCCGGGTCAGTAGACCAGCCCTTTCCCCGATAGCCGCGGGTTGGTATTGCTGCGCCCCATAAAGGCGGATAGCGGCATGGCCTATAAAATTGCAGTCATCGGCGCGACCGGCAATGTCGGCCGGGAGATGCTCAAAGTCCTGGCCCAGCGCGAATTTCCCATCAGCGAAATGGTGGCGCTCGCCTCGCCCCGCTCCATCGGCCAGCAGGTGTCGTTCGGCGACCATGTCCTGAAGGTCAAGGCGATGGACTATTACGACTTCAAGGGCACCGACATCGCCCTGATGAGCGCCGGCGGTACAATCGCCAAGGAATGGGCGCCCAAGATCGCCGCACAGGGTTGCCTGGTCATCGACAATTCCAGCGCCTGGCGCATGGACCGGCAGGTGCCGCTGGTGGTGCCTGAGGTCAATCCCGAGGCGCTGAACGACATTCCAAAGGGCATCATTGCCAATCCCAATTGCTCGACCGCCCAACTGGTGGTGGCGCTCAAGCCGCTGCACGACCTGTTCACCATCAAGCGTGTGGTGGTCTCCACCTATCAATCGGTGTCGGGCGCCGGCAAGGACGCGATGGATGAGCTGTTCCGCCAGACCCGCGCCGTGTTCGTCACCGATCCGGTGGTGGTGGAGCATTTCACCAAGCAGATCGCCTTCAACGTCATCCCGCAGATCGACGTCTTCCTGGATTCCGGCGTCACCAAGGAAGAATGGAAGATGTCGGCCGAGACCCAGAAGATCCTCGATCCCGACATCCAGCTCAACGCCACCTGCGTGCGGGTGCCGGTGTTCCGCGGCCATAGCGAATCCGTCAACGTCGAGTTCGAAAAGCCGGTCACCGCCGAACAGGCCCGCGCCGCCTTGCGCGCCGCCCCCGGCATCATGGTGGTGGATAAGCGCGAGGATGGCGGTTACGTCACCCCCATCGAATGCGCCGGCGAAGACGCCACTTTCGTCAGCCGCATCCGCAAGGACCCCACCGTCGAGAACGGCCTCAACATGTGGATCGTGTCCGACAATCTTCTCAAGGGCGCCGCGCTGAACGCGGTGCAGATCGCCGAACTGCTCGTCAAACGCAACCTGCTCAAAGCCGCATAACAGCGGCCATTTCGAGGAGACCCGCCTGATGCCCAAAGCCTATTGGATCGCACGCGTCGATGTGCATGACCTGGAGACCTACAAACTCTATGTCGAGACCGCCAAGCCGGCTTTCGCCCGCTATAATGCCAACTTCCTGGCGCGCGGCGGCAAGACCGAGGTGCTGGAAGGGGCGGCCCGGGCCCGCAATGTGGTAATCGAGTTCGCCTCGCTGCAGGACGCGCACGACTGCTACCATTCGCCGGAATACACCAAGGCCCGCGAATATCGCGACAGGGCCGGCCAGGGCGAATTCCTTCTTGTCGAAGGCGTATAAAGCCCGCCGCACGGCGCTCTACGTGCCTGCTTCCAACAGCAGGGCACTGGAAAAGGCGCGCACCCTGGATGCCGATGTGGTGATCCTGGACCTGGAAGACGCCGTCGCCGCCGAAGATAAAGTCCGGGCCCGCGCCACGGCGGCGGCGATCCTCAAGGACTTTGCGCCGCGCGAAGCGGTGGTGCGGGTCAATTCGGCGCCCACGCCCTGGCATGACGAAGACATGGCGGCGATGGCGGAAGCCATGCCCGCCGCCATCCTGCTGGCCAAGATTTCCGGTCCCGAAGATATCGCAGCGGCCAGGGCCAAATGCGGCGAGGTGTCGCTATGGGCGATGATCGAAACCCCGCGTGCGGTGTTCAACGCCTTGGCCATCGCCGATGCCGGGGTGGATTGCCTGATGTTCGGGGTCAACGACCTGGTCAGCGCCATGTTCGGCCGCCATCGCCCCGACCGCGCCAACATCCATGCCGCCATGTCGCAAACCGTGCTGGCGGCGCGCGCCGCCGACATCACGGCGCTGGACGGAGTCCACAATGCCCTGGATGACATGACCGGCTTCGCCAAATCCTGTGCGGAAGCGCGCGACTTCGGCTTTGATGGCAAGAGCGTGATCCATCCCAGCCAGATCGGCCCTGCCAAGACGGCCTTCTCGCCCTCGCTGGACGAGATCGCCTATGCGCGGCGGGTGCTGGCCGCCTTTGCCGCCCAGCCCGGCGCCAGTGTGGTGACATTGGACCGGCGCATGCTGGAGGCGTTGGACGCCGCCAGCGCACGCCGCACCCTGGCGCGCGCAGGGCTCTAGATGCTGCTGCTGGATCAGTATCGCAACGCCATCGCGCGCGGTGAACTGAAGCCCGATACGGCGCAGGAAAATGCCGTGAGCCGCCTGAGCGAAGTGGCCGCGGCGCTGGCCAGGAAGCCCGCCTTTATCCTGTTCGGCAAAAGGCCGCCGCCGCCGCGCGGGCTTTATATCTGGGGCGATGTCGGCCGCGGCAAGACCTTTCTGATGGACTTGTTTTTCGGCACGGCCAAGGTGTTCAAGAAGCGCCGCGCCCATTTCAACCGCTTCATGGTGGATGTGCATGCCCGCATTCATGCCGAACGCCAGCGCGCCGGCAGCGGCGATCCCATTCCGGTGGTGGCCCGCGACCTGGCCGCGGAAGCCCGGCTGCTGTGCTTTGACGAATTCCAGGTCACCGATGTAGCCGACGCCATGATCCTTGGCCGGCTGTTCGACCGGCTGTTTGCCGAGGGCGTCACCATCGTCGCCACCTCCAACACCCCGCCGGACCGGCTGTATGAGGGCGGGCTGAACCGCCAGCTCTTCCTGCCCTTCATTGCCGAGATCAAGCAGCGGCTGGAGGTGGTGGAACTGAACGGTCCCACCGATTACCGGCTGCAGCGCATTTCCGGCATCACGGTCTATATGACGCCGCTGGGCCGCGAGTCCGATAGCGCCATGGACGCTGCCTGGACCCGGCTGACCGACATCAGGCGCGGCAAGCCCATGGCGCTGAAAGTGCTGGGCCGCAAAGTGCCGGTGCCGCAGGCCGCCCGGCATGTGGCGCGGTTTGATTTCCGCGACCTCTGCGCCCAACCCTTGGCGGCAGCGGACTTCCTGGCGGTGGCGCAGGAATTCCACACCGTGCTGCTGGATCATATTCCCGAACTGTCGCCGGAGAACCGCAACGAGGCGCGGCGCTTCATCCTGCTGATCGACACATTATATGACGAAGGCGTGAAGCTGGTGTGCTCCGCCGCCGCGCGCCCGGATGGGCTTTATCCCAGCGGCGATGGATCGGAGGCTTTCCGCCGCACCGCCTCACGCCTTGCCGAAATGCAGAGCGAAGACTATCTCAAGCGCGGTCACGGCATTCACGGGTTGTCGCAATGACAAATGTGTATTGGGCATGCGCTTTTGTGCTGGTTTGCATTGCCTTTTACCGCTTCGGCCTGCCCTGGCTGAAGCGGTTCGATCAGGCCAATGTCGCGCGCATCGCCCAGCAGGACCGCGACAAGGCCGACGCCAATGCCCATATTCGCCATGCTTTGGACGTGGCCAATGAGCAGGTCGAAGAGGTCCAGGAAATCAAAGTTGGCGCGGCCACCCACTATCTGTTTGAGGCGGAAGTCTACGCCACGCGCGATGAAGCCGAGGAAATGCGCGCGACCCGTGTCGGGGTGGTGGCGCGGCGCTTCTACGACGAGTTGCCCGCAGCCCTGGCCGGCGCCGCCGAACGCGGCCGCATGTCGGCCCGCGAACGGGCGAGCGCCCGCTGGAAGAAGACGGCTCATTAAAGCATTTCACTGAATGTCATCCCCGGCGAACAGCGGCGAAGCCGCTGTGAGGGAAGGGGACCGAGGTGGAAAGAATCCGCCCGGTCTATTCACCTGGGTTCCCTTTCCCTCGCTTTGCTATCGCAAAGCTCGGCCGGGAATGACAGGTGGTGCTAAGCCGCTTCGCCTTTCATCAGGCGCGGCAGCTTTCCAATATCGCCGCCGGCATGGCGCATGAAGAAGCGCCGCGCGGGGCCGATAGAGTCCACAATACCGAGCCCCAGATCGCGCAGATGGCGCAGCGGCGCGATGTCGTTGGAGAACAGCCGGTTCAGCGCGTCGGTGGAGGCCGCCAGGGCAAAAGAATCGAACCGCCGCCAGCGTTCATAGCGCTTCAAGGTATCCAGCGCGCCGATATCACGGCCCAAACGCCCGGCATCCAGAAGCACTTCCGCCAGCGCGGCGGCATCTTTCAGCCCAAGGTTCAAACCCTGCCCGGCGATGGGATGGATGCCATGGGCGCAATCGCCCGCCAACGCAAAGCGTGGCCGCACGAAATCCCGCGCCAAATGAAAGGACAGCGGATAGGACCAGCGCGGCCCTGCCGCCTTCGTCTTCCCCAGATGGCCGCCAAAACGGCGCGACAATTCTTTGTTGAAACCGTCTTCGTCCAGCGCCAGCAATCCCGGCGCCTTCTTCTTGTCTTCGGTCCATACCAAAGACGAGCGGTTGCCGGTCATCGGCAGGATCGCGAACGGCCCCGAGGGAAGGAAATGCTCATAGGCGACCCCATTGTGCGGGCGCTCATGTTCCACCGTGGCGACAATACCTGTCTGGGGATAGGACCAGCCGATCACCTGCACACCCATCTGAGCGCGCAACGGCGAATCCCGGCCATCGGCGGCGATCACAAGCGGCGCGGCAATCTCGTCGCCACTGACCAACCGCGCCACCGCGCGCCCAGATCCCACCGTCAGGGATTTGATTGAAGCCGGCGCCAGCAGTTCGAGATTCGCCTGCCGTGCCACCGCTGCATGCAGCGCGGCGCGGATGTGGCGGTTCTCGGCGATATGGCCCAGCGTCTCACTCCCCACTTCCTGGGCATCGAAGTGCAGCGAAAAGGGCGAAGCGGGTTTGCCGGCTTGGCCATCGGTGACAAGAATTTCGCGAATCGGCTGGGCGTGCGGCAAAAGCTGGTCCCACACCCCCAGCGCCGTCAGCATCCGCACACTGGCAAAGGCCAGGGCCGAAACCCGGCCGTCGAATTTGGGGGCCATCGCCTGGGCAGGCGGCGCAGCATCGGCGATCACCACCTTCAGGCCGCCCTGGGCCAGCGCCAATCCCAGCGGCAGGCCCACCATGCCCCCGCCGCTGATCAAAATATCGGCCTGCCTCACTGCTTAATTCCTTTGCACAAATAATATGCAAAAACCGGCTTTTGCATAATTTGCAGGCAAATCACCCTGCCTGTTTTTGAGTCACCATCAAGGCATTTTTCGGCAAAAACCCTGCTGTACCAACGCCTTACTGCACCACCGCAAAACTGGCCCGCTTCTTGATAATTCGTTAAAGCCGGGCGTCTCGTCCGGCGCTGGCAATAACACGGAAGGACGGCAGATGAAGCTTATTACGGCGATCATCAAACCCTTCAAGCTCGATGAAGTGCGCGAATCTCTTTCGGCGCTCGGCGTTCAGGGCATGACGGTGACTGAGGTCAAAGGCTACGGGCGGCAAAAGGGGCATACGGAAATCTATCGCGGCGCGGAATATGCCGTGAGCTTCCTACCCAAGCTCAAAATTGAAGTGGCGGTGAAGAGCGAAATGCTCGACGCGGTGGTCGATGCGATCACCTCGAAGGCGAAGACCGGCCAGATCGGCGACGGAAAGATTTTCGTCACGCCGCTCGAGCAGGTCGTGCGTATCCGCACCGGCGAAACGGATGGTGACGCGCTGTAAGGCCCGCAAGGCTTTCCGCGTCCACAAAGGGGACTGAAAAATGAGAATTGAAACTTTGAAAAAGGCGGGGCTTGCAACACTTGCCAGTGCCGGCATGCTTGCGTTGACTGCCGGAACCGCCTTTGCAGCGGCGGCTCCCAAGGATCCGCTTGTTGCGGGCGATACCGCATGGATGATCACCTCTTCGGCGCTGGTGCTGATGATGACCATCCCGGGCCTGGGCCTGTTCTATGGCGGCATGGTCCGCAAGAAGAACGTGCTGGCGACCCTGGCACAGAGCTTCGGCGCTACCGCGCTGATCACCGTGCTGTGGATGGTGATCGGCTACTCCATCGCCTTCACGCCCAATCCGGACGCGGGCATGAACAACTGGATCGGCGGCTTCAGCTACCTGTTCCTGGCGCCGATGAAGCTGGCCAGCGTGTCCAGCCTCGCACCGACCATTCCAGAGTCGGTTTATATGTTCTTCCAGATGACCTTCGCGATCATCACCCCGGCGCTCATCGCAGGCGCCCTGGCGGATCGAATGAAGTTCAGCGCCTTCCTGTGGTTCATGGCCCTGTGGCTGCTGCTGGTCTATTGCCCCATCGCCCATTGGGTGTGGGGTGGCGGCTGGCTCGGCACGGCCGGTGCGATGGACTATGCCGGCGGCTCGGTGGTGCATTTGAACGCGGGTACCGCGGCTCTGGTGACCTGCCTCGTCTTGGGCAAGCGCATCGGCCTGGGCAGCGAGAACATGTCGCCGCACAACCTGGTCCTGTCGGTCATCGGCGCTTCGCTGTTGTGGGTCGGCTGGTTCGGCTTCAACGCCGGCTCCGCCCTGACCGCCGGCTACAATGCCGGCATGGCTGCCGCCGCGACGCAAATCGCGACGGCCGCCGCGGCGCTGGGCTGGATGGTTGCCGAATGGATCATCGCCAAGAAGCCTTCCGTGCTTGGCATGATCTCCGGCGCCGTTGCCGGCCTGGTGGCCATCACCCCCGCTTCGGGCTTTGTCGATCCGGTGGGCGCGCTCATCATCGGCATCTCGGCCGGCGTGGTCTGCTACATCTCGGCGGTCTGGGTAAAGAAGGCGTTTGGCTACGACGACAGCCTCGACGCCTGGGGCGTGCATGGTGTTGGCGGCGCGCTCGGCGCCATCATGACCGGCATGTTCGCCAAGGGTGCGATCAACTCGGTCTATCCCAAGGGCGGCTGGCTGACGGACGGCAACTTCTCCCAGATGATTGCGCAGTTCAAGGATGTGGGGGCGGTGTTCGTCTATTGCGCCATCGTCACCTTCATCATCCTGAAAGCCATCGACCTGGTCATTGGCCTGCGCGTCTCGCCGGAAGTTGAAGTCGAAGGTCTCGACATCAACCTGCACGGCGAAACCGTTCACGATTAAGCGTCGCGTTTCTCCCCGACTTGGGGGCGCTCCGAAAGGAGCGCCCCCATTTTCTTTGTTCCACCCGCCGTCTTTTTTAAGTGAACCCCCATCCGTCGCAACTCGGCTCGGCTTCGCCGAGATCTCGTTGCGCCACCTTCCCCC
>JACCXK010000109.1 GCA_013697055.1 Alphaproteobacteria bacterium | reverse complement strand
GCCTACACGGTGCATACCGTCTTCGCGCTGGGGCCGCTGGTGGCGCTGCTGATCTGGCAAGGCGGGATTTATGCCGACTGCGCCGCCATACTCTGCGTGCTGTTCGCCTGTGTGCTGATCAGCTATTGCTCTGGCATGGCGCGGCTGCTGGATGAGAGCCTCACCCTGCGCAACGAGAATGGCCAGCTGATCGTCCGCCTGCAGCGCGAAAAGGGCGAAGCGATTAACGCCCGCGACGCCGCCGAGACCAGCGGCCATGCCAAGTCCGCCTTCATCGCCAATATCTCCCATGAACTGCGCACGCCGCTGAATGCACTGCTGGGCATGGCGCAGCTCCTGGAACGCGCCGAGATGCCCAAGCAGCAGAACGACCATGTGAAAGTGATGCTGCAGGCCGGGCGCGGCCTTCAGACCCTGATCGATGACGTCATCGCCCTGACCCGCGACGACATCGACCAGTTGGAAGATGAAGATTGCGATCCCGTGCACGCGGCACGCTCCATCACCCGCCTCTTGCAGCCGCGCGCCTGGGAAAAGCGCCTGCGGCTGACTCTCAGCGCGCCCAATGGATTGCCGCGCGTGGCGGCCGATCCGCGCAAGGTGCGCCAGGTCCTGCTCAAGCTCACCGACAATGCGCTCAAATTCACCGAACGCGGGCTGGTGGAAATCCGCTTGGAGGAAAGTGATGACGGCCGCTCGGTGCGCTTCTGCGTTACCGACACAGGCGCAGGCGTGCCTGCCGAAACCGCGCATCTCTTGTTCAAGCCGTTCACCCCCGGCGACAGCTCCTATGCCCGCAAGGAACAGGGCGCAGGCCTGGGCCTGGCCGTGGCCAAGCGTGTCGTCGAGCAAGCGGGCGGCGAAATCGGCTTCATCAGCAAGCCTGGCGAAGGCGCCCAGTTCTTCTTCACCCTGCCCGCCAGGGGCACCGCCGTCAGCGCCGGTGGAGCCAGAGGCGATGAAACCCAACAGGCCCCACCCGCGGGCTTGTCGCTGCTGCTGTTCACGCACATCCCGGCCGTGGCTGACACCTTGGCCAATCTGCTGGAGCCGTTCGGCAACAGATTGGTACGGACGGACAGCATGGCCGAAGCGGTGGAACGCGCCGCCAAGGATCATTTCGACGCCATCATCACCGGCGCGGGCGATGCCGACATGCTGGCCGCCGCGCCAGGCGTAAAGGCGCCGCTGCTGGCGGTCTTGCTGCGCGGCGACCGCGCCCCCGCTGCCACCGACCTGCTGTTGCGCTGGCCCCTGGAAGCGGCGCAGCTCTACCGCGCCCTGCACGAGATCGACGGCCAGCAGGGCGATGAAGACGGTGCCGAAATTCCCGCCGCCATCGATCCCGTCATCTTCAGCACCCTGGAAAAATCGGTAGGGGTGAAGACCCTGGTGGAAATCCTGCAATGCTACATCGTCAATGCCGAGCAGCTCACCAACGCGCTGGCCGAAGCCTGTGCCGCCGAAAAATGGGATGATGCCGGCAGGCTGGCGCAGGACATTGTCGGCGCCGCCGGCGGGCTGGGCCTGGCCGCCATCACCCAAGCGGCGCGGGAGTTTGCGCGGCTGGCGCGTGAAGGCGAGAACCGCCATGAATTGCGCAACGTCGCCCAGATGGTGGTGGGCGAACATATCCGCGCGCGAAAGGCGTTGATCCACCTCTACCCTGACGCAGCTTAATTTAATTTCCCCCATCCGTCGCAGCTCAGGTCGGCTCCGCCGACACTTCGCTGCGACACCTTCCCCCGCTCGTCGCTCCGCTCGCGGGGGAAGCAAGCTGTCGGACGCGGCTTGTCGCGCCGCGGAATGCGGCGCTCGAGAATTTTCTACGCTTTTGACCGGCCGCGCTTCATGATCCCGTCGCCCATGGAATCGCTGTCCTCCCTCATCGCTCTTGTCCCGGCGCAGCCCGGTGCCGCCATCGCGCGTGCCGATGGCGGCGCGGAGCGCATCGCTCTGCGCGACGCCCGCGCCTTGTTCGAAGCCGGCGATGTGCTGGTGGCCCATGGCGGCTTTGTCGTAGGGCGCTTGGGCGTGCGCGCCGAGACCATGTTGTTCGATGTGCTGGAGCTGTTCGCTTTTGTGCGGCCGGGCCTGCCTTTTGTCCCCAGTGCGCTGGGCCTGGCACGGGCACTCGGTCTTCCCGTGCCGCAGACGCCGGAACAATCCGCCCAGGTTTTGCACGCCATCGCCCGCACCCTGCTGGAAGAAGTCACGGGCTGGCCGCAGGAGGTGCGCGAGGCGCTGGCGCCGCTGGTCGGGACGCTCGACCGGGCTGGCTGGCGCTGGGCGCCGCTGCTGAAAAACATCGTGGGCGAGGTGCCGCATGGCTCGCCCATCGCCGGGCTCGAAGCCTGGCGCGGCCTCACCCAATGGGAAGACGAAGCGCCGGTGGGCGATCCGGGTACCCAAAGCGTGGAGCCGGCGGAAGCGAGGCTGCGGCTGGCGCAGATGGTCGGCGTAATGCGCCCCGAACAGGCCAGCTATAGCGACGCCGCCACCTATGCCTTCGGGCCGCGCGAACAGGCCGGCGCGCCGCGCGTGGTGCTGGTGGAAGCGGGCACCGGCACCGGCAAGACGCTGGGGTATCTGGCGCCCGCCAGCGTTTGGGCGGAGAAGAACGGTCCCGGCCTGTGGATCAGCACCTACACTCGCAACCTGCAACGCCAGATCGTGCAGGAGATCGCCCATCTGTGGCCCGATCCGGTGGAGCGTGCCGAGAAGGCGGTGGTGCGCAAGGGCCGAGAAAATTATCTCTGCCTTTTGAATTTTGAAGAAGCCGCCAAGCGCACCGCCCTGGCGCCGGGCCCGCGCAGCGTCGCGCTTGGCCTGATCGCGCGCTGGATTTCCTCGCCCACCGATGGCGATCTGTCGGGCGTGGGCTTTCCCGCTTTTCTCGCCGCGACCATGCCGCTGTCCACCGTCACCGACCGGCGCGGCGAATGCATCTATGCCGCCTGCCCGCATTACCGCATCTGTTTCATCGAGCGCGCCATCCGCCGCGCCCGCCATGCCAGCATCGTGGTCGCCAATCATGCGCTGGTGATCGCGCAGGCCTCGCAGGATTGGCTGAGCACCGACGAGACCACCGACACGCCCAATGAGCGGCGGCTGCGTTATGTCTTCGATGAAGGCCATCATCTCTTCGACGCTGCCGATAGCGGTTTCTCCGCTTCGCTGTCAGGACGCGAGATGGCCGAGCTGCGGCGCTGGATCCGCGGACCCGAAGGCCGCGCCCGCACCCGCATGCGTGGGCTGGAAGAACGCCTCAAGGACCTGATCGCCGACGACGAGCAAGCGCAGAAGGCGCTGGAAGACGCCGTTCAAGCCGCCAGCGCGCTGGCCGGCGAAGGCTGGACCACGCGCCTGGGTTCGGGCCCGCGCGGGCCGGGCGAAGTGTTCCTGGCGGCCGCCTACCAACATGTCCGCGCCCGCAGCAGCGACGAGAATTTCTATTCGCTGGAAGCCGAGACCCAGCCGATGAGCGAGACGATGCTGCAAGCGGTCGGCGGCTTGTCGAGGGGCCTCAAGCGCATCGCCGATCCCTTGAAAGAACTGGCGCGGTTGCTGCGCAAGAAGATGAACGACAAGACCGCAGAACTCGAGCCCTACACCAAGGCGCGGCTGGACGCGGCGGCGCGCGGGCTGGACCGCCGGGCCAAGGCGGTGCTGCCGGCCTGGATCCAGATGCTGGAGACGTTGGAGAACGGCGAGATCGCGGAAGAATATGTCGACTGGTTCGAACTGGCCCGCGAGGACGGCCGCGACGCCGATGTCGGGCTGGAACGCCACTGGATCGATCCCACCAAGCCGCTCTCCACCGCCGTGCTGGAAACCGCCCATGGCGCGCTGATCACCTCTGCCACCTTGCGCGACAGCGGCGGCGATCCTGACGATCATTGGGCCAGCGCCGAAGTGCGCACAGGCGCCGGCCACCTGCCCCAGCCGGCGCGGCGCGCCCATTTCGGCTCGCCCTTCCTGTACGAAGACCAGTCGCGCATCTTCGTGATCACCGACATTCCGCGCCGCGATCCCGACGCGCTGGCCGCCGCCTATCGCGAACTGTTCATGGCCGCAGGCGGCGGGGCGCTTGGCCTCTTCACCGCCGTGCGCGCGCTGAAAGACACCGGCAGCCGCATCGCCGAACCCCTGGCCGCGGCCGGACTGACGCTTTACGCCCAGCACATGGACCGGCTGGACACCGGCGCGCTGGTGGACCTGTTCCGCGCCGAGGAGAATGCCTGCCTGCTGGGAACCGATGCCCTGCGCGACGGCGTGGACGTGCCGGGGCGATCTTTGCGCCTGGTGGTGTTCGACAAGGTGCCCTGGCCCAAGCCGACCATCCTGCACAAGGCGCGGCGGGCCAGGTTCGGCAAGGGCTATGATGACCTGATCACCCGCTTCCGCCTGAAGCAGGCGTTCGGGCGGCTGATCCGGGGGCCGGAGGACAAGGGCTGCTTTGTGATCCTGGAAGGGGCCACCCCCAGCCGCCTCCTGGCGGCTTTTCCGGAGAAATCCCCGGTAAAGCGCTGCGGCTTGGCCGAAGCGATTGGGGATATCCGTAGTTTCCTTGGCGAGCCAACCGTGACCCACGCCCCTACCCCGCTTATAACCGGGTGATGGCTGCCACCGTTGAAACCCTGATTCCCCCAAATGGCATTGGTGACGAGTCTTACGGCCGATTCTCGACCGGCATCCTGCCCAGCCATGTCCTGAAGCGCCTGTTGGACCAGGGCCGCGAAGTCACCGCCTCCGAGCCGTTTGCACCGGGCCAGATTCAACCCGCCAGCATCGATCTGCGGCTGGGACCGGTGGCCTACCGGGTGCGCGCCAGCTTCCTGCCTGGCCCCGCCGCCACGGTCGAAGAAAAACTCAAGACCGTCTTCATGCACGAAGTCGACCTGACCAACGGCGCGGTGCTGGAAGCGGGCAGCGTCTACATCGTGCCGCTGCTGGAGCGCGCCGAATTCTCATCGCGGATTTCCGGCGGCGCCAATCCCAAAAGCTCCACCGGCCGCATTGATGTCTTCACCCGGCTGATCACCGATTACGCCCCCAGCTTCGACCGCATCGAGCCGGGCTATCGCGGCCCGCTTTACGCCGAGATCTGCCCCCAGACCTTCCCGGTGCTGGTGCGCAAGGGCAGCCGCCTCAACCAGCTGCGCATCCGCCATGGTTCGCCCAGCTTCGGCGATGCGGCGCTGCGGCGGCTGCACGAACAATCGCCGCTGGTGGACGGCGAGCCCAACATCAATGACGGGCTGGCGCTGTCCATCGACCTCAAAGGTATTTCCGGAAAACGCATTGGCTATCGCGCCAAAAAGCACACCGGGCTGATCGATGTGGACAAGAGCGGCGTGCTGGATCCGGCGGACTATTGGGAGCCGATCGAAGCCAATGCGCGCGGCGACATGGTGCTGGACCCCGACGAGTTCTACATCCTGGTCAGCCGCGAACGGGTCGCAATCCCGCCCGACCATGCCGCCGAGATGGTGCCCTTCAATCCCCTGGTGGGCGAGTTCCGCGTTCATTATGCCGGCTTCTTCGATCCGGGCTTTGGTTACGAGGCGGGCAAGAGCCCCAGCGCGCGCGGGGTGCTGGAAGTGCGCTCCCGCGAAGTTCCGTTCATCCTGGAACATGGCCAAGTGATCGGGCGGCTGGTGTTCGAACGGCTGACTGATCCGCCCCCGGAGGGTTATGGCGAGGGCCTGGGTTCCAATTACCAGCGCCAGGGCCTGAAACTCTCCAAGCATTTCCGCGCGCCCTAGGGTTCCGTTCGTAACAAATGTTGCGGAAAACCCACACGCGCGCGCAAAGCATCATCAAGTCCTCGCAAGACATGGCAAAGCCATTGCGCGAACCCGTGTCTGGGGCACAGTTAGCGTCACTTGCGGAAGGACGGTTTGGGGAAATCCCGCAAGCGATTGGTGATCGGAAATGGGGTCCGGTTCCAATGGTCCTGTTTGAAGGGGGCAGTGAGAGGCGGTTACGGCGCGAAAGCAGCCGGCCGCCTCTCGGTTTTTCGGCATGCTGCTAAAGACCGCCCGCCTGATCTTGCGGCCCCAACTCCCCCCCGATGCCACGCCGCTTTTCGCGATTCTCAGCGACCCGCAGGCCATGCGCTTTTGGAGCCGCCCCGCGCTCACGGAACTGGCGGTGGCCGAAGAACTGGTGCGTGAGCAGCAGGCGGCCATGGCCAGCGGGATTTGCCGCTATTGGACCCTGCTGGAAAACCGCCAGGCCATCGGCAGCATCGATCTCAGCCTGATCAAGGATGGTTCGGCGGAACTGGGTTTCCTGCTGCGCCCCGATCGCTGGGATCAGGGCCTGGCCAGCGAAGCGTTAGAAGCGGTGATCGCCCATGCCTTTGGCCCGCTGGACCTGATGCGGCTGGCGGCAGCGGTGCAGGCGGAGAACCGTGCCGCGGCGCGGGTGCTGGAGAAGAACGGTTTTTCCCAGGTGCAGCAGCGCGCGGTGGTCCTGCCCGGCGGCGAAAGCCGGGTGTGCGGCTTTTATCTGCTGAAGCGTTAGCGTTCTCTGCCAGCGCGGCGCCAGCGGCCGACCAGTTCGTCCAAGCCATTCCGATCCAGGTTCGGCGACTTCCAGCTCTTGGAGAAGCCGACATGCATGTTGCGCGGCACTCCGCGCTTGCCCAGATCGTCGAAGCGCACCCGCATCGGCATGGACACGCCCTGCCCCAGCACGATGGCCTCGCGGTCGCCCAAAAGCGGCAGGAAATCCACCAGGTCGATCATGCCTTCATAGGTTGAGCCGCGGATGACTTCCTGGTCGCGTTCGCTGGACAGGCGCAGCACCACCGCGGTACCGCATTGCGACAGGATGGTGGCGTCCAGCTCGCAGGGACGCTGGGTGACCAGGCACAGGCTGAGGCCGTATTTGCGTCCTTCCTTGGCGATGCGCGACAGCGCCTGGCGGGTGGGCATGAACTTGCTGTCGTCCACCGGCGCGTAGCGATGCGCCTCCTCGCAGACCAGCAGCATGGGCAGCCCGCCCTTGCTCCACACCGCCAGGTCGAAGGCCAGGCGCGAGATCACCGAGATCACCACGTCCAGGATTTCCGGCGGCACGGTGGAAAGATCGATCACCGAGATCGGGCGGCCTTCGGCGGGCACGCGGAACAGGCGCGCCAGCACATCGCCCATCGTGTCCTGCACCGACAGGCTGCCGAACATGAAATTGTAGCGCTGGTCGGTGGCCAGACTCTCGATGCGCGATTTCAGGCGGCGATAGGGCAGCAGAAACTGGGTACGCTCCAGGCGGCCCAACTGTTCGTCCAGCCAGGACATGACGTCGGACATGCGGAACGGCGTGGGCGTGTCCACCGTGATCACCATCTGGGCTTCGGACCTGCGCAGCGCCCCGGCGCGGCTGGTGGCGGACTCGCTGTAGCGCTTCTTGGCATGCACCACCGCATCGGCCAGGATTTCCACTTCGGAATCGTGGTGAGCGTCAATGCTCACCAGGGCCGCCACCATCTCGGTGAAATCCAGCATCCAGAAGGGCAAGCTGAAATTGCCGAGGTTGATCGGCTCCACCAGTCCACCAAAGGCTGCGGAATATTCGTTGTGGATGTCCAGGATCAGTATATGGGCGTGGGTATGTTCGTGCAGCAGGCGCTGCAGGATGCAGGTGACCGCCGAGGACTTGCCCGAACCCGTCGAGCCCACCACCAGGAAATGCTTGGCCAGCAGGTCATCCACCAACAGGCGCGCCGGCACGGTGGCATCCTGGAACAGGCTGCCGATCTGGATGCTGGCCGCCTGGGGCGGGGCATAGACGCGCGTCAAATCATGCTTGTCGGCCAGCATCACCGCATCGCCCAGGCTGGGCAGGCTGGAGACGCCGCGGCGGAAGGTCAGGCGGCGGTTATGGTCGGGCACGATCTCGCCCGCCAGGTTGATTTCGATCAGGCCCAGCGACTGGGGCTCGCCTTCGGCGGCCGGCATCGGCGCGCTGATGGCGCTGACCACGCCCATCACCGTGGCGCCCGGGGTAATGATCTTGATCAGGGCGCCGATCTGGACACGCGCCTTGTCGGCGATGGCATCCTGGCGCTCCAGGATGGCCACGGCATGGCTGCCGGAGACCGACACGATATGGGCCAGGCGGATCGGCGCCGCCGCGGGCATGCCGCGGCGTTCGCGGAAGGGCGGCGCGGCGGGCTTGGCCACCGGTTTTTCGATGTGCACGGTCATGCGACTTTTCCGACTGGCAGGGGCGTTGAAAGGGAAGCCGCATCGCGCGGCAAGGTGACGACGGCCGTGGTGCCGGCGCCGGGCTGGCTGTCGAGATAAAGGCTGCCGCCATGCAGCTGGGCGATACCCATCGCCAGCGGCAGGCCAAGGCCGGTGCCTTCCTGGGTGCGGGCAAGATGGCCCTGGACCTGGGCGAACGGCTTCATCGCCATCACGATCTGTTCATGGGTCATGCCGACGCCGGTATCGGCGATGGCGATGGTGATGCTGCCGTCCTTGACGGCCTTGGCCATCACCAGGATGCGGCCCTTTAGGGGCGTGAACTTGCTGGCGTTGGACAGAAGATTGGTGAAGAGCTGGCGCAGCCGCTGGGTATCGCCCACGATCTCCGGAAGATCGGCTTCCAGGCGCATATCCACCGGCTGGTGCTTGGCATCGAACATCGCCCGCGTGTTTTCCACCGCGATCTCCAGCACCTCGCTGATCAGAAGCGGGCGCTTGTCCAGCGTCAGCGCGCCGGATTCCAGCTTGGACATATCCATCACGTCGGACACCACATCCAGCAGGCGGCGGCCGGCGCTGGCGATATGGTCGGCGTAGTCCGCCGCTTCCGCCTGGGTCGTGGCGCCGGGTGAGCGGATCAGGTCGGAGAAGCCGATGATGGCATTGAGTGGCGTGCGCAGTTCATGGCTCATGGTCGAGAGGAATGCCGACTTGGAGCGGAGATTGAGTTCGGCTTCGGCGCGGGCGGCGCGGATGGCGCGTTCGGTATATTTGCGCAACTGCATCTCGCCGAAGGTGTCCGAATACCTGGCGAGTAAGCGGTTGGGTTTGCGCGTGCGCGCGATGAGGCCCGTCTTGGCCACGACATGATCCTTGGGTGACGGGAAAATGTACGGTCAGAGGGTTTTCCCCCCGGTTAACGTCCCGGCAAGCAAAAATCGCGGAGTCATAACCCCCGGTTGTATTCGCGGGTTAACGCCGGTTAACCCTTTCGTGCCGCTACGGCAGCTTGTAAGCCACCAACTGGCCCGGTTCTCCGGGGCCGGAGACCGGCACCACCACATATTGCGCGCCCGCCGACTCATACGTCATGGGAGATCCCGTCACCTTGGTGGGCAACCGCACGGCGCCGACCTCGCGGCCGCTGCGCTTGTCATAGGCGCGCAGCCATCCACCCTTGATGCCGTCGTCGCCGGTGGTTGCCGTGCCATCGCCGGCAATGACCAGCGTTTTGGTGACCAGCACGCCGACCTTGCCCTTCGATCCAGTCCGCGGAATGGCGATTGCCTTCAAGGCTGCGTTCTTGCGCACTTCATCCGGTGTTTCGCCATGGGCTACCTGCCAGAGAATCGCGCCGTTGTTCATGTCGATGGCAGTGATCTGGCCATAGGGCGGCTTCATCAGCGGCATGCCCTGCACCGTCAGCGCCACGGGCGCTTTCGGCGCACCGCTATTGTCATCGGCCGCGGGGGTGGCGCGGCCCAGCATCATCCGCGCATCCGTGACTTTGGGATCGGCCGTCACCTCGCCCGTCGGGTTGTAGGAAATATTGGAAAAAATATAGAAGGTCTGGGTTCCCGGATCGTAGGCGCCGCCGGGCCATTGGCCGGCGCCGTCGCCGTTGGGATTCATGATGGTGCCCAAAGGCGAAGGCCATTTGCTGGCCGAAGGCGGCGTGAACAGCGGGCCGATGCGATAGCGCGCCACGATCGCTTCAGCCTCGGACCGCAATGCCGGGGTAAAATCGATGAGGTCGTCGACAGCCAGGCCTTGCCGATCAAACGGCGGCGGCTTGGTCACCATCGGCTGGGTGGGCGGATACCATTCGCCGGGGACATCGCCCGCAGGTACCGGCCGTTCGGGAATGGGCCAGACCGGTTTGCCCGTGACGCGATCCAGCACATAGAGCCAGGCCTGCTTGGTGGGCTGGGCCAGCGCCTTGATCTTGCGGCCATCGACGGTGATGTCGCAAAGGATCGGCGCGCAGGGAATGTCGCGGTCCTGAATGCCATGATGCACCGTCTGGTAATGCCAGCGGCGCTTGCCGGTCATCACATCCAGCGCGACAATGCTTTCGCCGAACAGCCCGTTGCCGGGGCGCTCGCCGCCATACCAGTCGCCGGTCGGCATCTCGACCCCGACATAGACCAGGCCCAGTTCGGGATCGGCGCTGTTCTGGCACCAGTTGCCGGTATTGCCGGTATATTCGGCCGACCCGTTCAGCCAGGTGTCGTAGCCGAATTCTCCCTTTTGCGGGATGGTGTGAAAGATCCAGAGGCGCTTGCCGGTGCGCGCGTCATAGCCCCGGACATAGCCTTTGACATGCCGCTTGAACGGCGAGAGGCCCGGCGCATGCGCCGCCCCGATGACAATGACATTGCCCACCACCAGCGGCGCGGCGTGATAGCCGATATCATCGCCCACCCGGTCGCCGCTGAGATCGATCTCCTGGTCCATCTCGGTTTTGAGATCGACCATACCGCCGTTTCCGAAATCCGGCATCAATGCGCCGGTGCGCGCATCCAGGCACACCAGTTGATAGCCGATGGTCACGAACAGAATTCGCTCCGCCGTGCCATCGGTCCACCAGGCAAGCCCCCTGCCCGTGCCGGGACGCGGTGATTTCGCGGCGCGATGGCCCTCGTCCAGGTGATATTCCCATTTCAGCTTTCCGGTGGCGGCGCTGATCGCAACCGCGGAACGGCGGGAGCCTGCCGTCAGATACAGGACGTCATTGATCATCAAGGGCGTGGCTTGCAGGTTGGAATCCATAACGCCGCCGAGGCTGTCGCTGCGGAAGGTCCAGGCCGGCTGAAGACTGTTGAAGTTGGCGGCCGTTATCCGATCCAGCGCGGAGTAGCGCCAGCTGCCAAGATTGCCGCCATAGGTCCGCCATTGCCCGCCGGCGGTATCATAGGGCTGCGATGCAACAGCGGCGCTCCACACCGGACCGGCTGGCAACAGTGCCGCGGCCCCTGACAGGCAAACGGCGCGCCGCGAAAAGAAACCGTCCATAGTCCAACTCTCTTGCTAACTCACCATGGCCGGCCTTGAGCCGGCCATCCAGAGCCGCACGCACCGTGGCTGTTGCCCCTGGATGGGCGGGTCAAGCCCGCCCATGGTGAAGAAGATTTAGCTCTTCGGATAATCCCGCCACAGCCATTCCAGCGCCGACGGCAGGGTCTGGCGCACCACGCCATTGTCGACGTGGCGGGCGTCCATGGCGAAGACATACTTGTAGTCGTAGCCCTTCTTCTTCAGCACGGTCGCCATGCGGTTGTTGGCCAGCGGCCAGTTGTGCCAGGTGTTTTCCGGATCGTCGAAGTGCAGATCCTTTTCGCCGACTTCCATCCACATGCGGATCAGCTTCTTGGCGGTCTTCGGAATCATGGTGGCGTGATATTCCCAACCGCCGCGCGGGGTCTTGGGATCCTGGGGCGAGGCCTGGTTCACGAAGGTGCCCGAATAGCTCAGCACCTTGTGATAGCGCTCGGGATGGTACCAGGCCATGGTCCAGGCGCAGATCGCGCCCGACGAGCCCCCCATGGTGGCGCGGCCTTCCGGATCGGATGTGAAGCTGACGCCGTAATTCTTGGACACGGCAGGCAGCAGTTCGGCCTCCACCCAATTGGAATAGCGATCCGACAGGGTGTCGTATTCCAGCCCGCGCTGGGAGCCCTGCGCGTCGCTGCCGCCGGAATCCGGCGCCACGATGATCATGGCCGGCACGCGATGCGCCGCGATCATGTTGTCCAGCACCGGCGCCATGCGGTTGATATAGCCATGGCCATCCTGCACCACCATGAAGGGCGCATTGGGCTTCACCTGCTTGGGGATATAGACCCAGACATGGCGCTCGTAGCGGCCGGGCTTGGAAACCTGCGCATCCGGCGCCGGCAAGCGGTTGCCATAAGCGTCGCGCTTGGCGCTGATCTCATTCTCGATCCGCACAATGCCGGGATAAATTTTGCTGTCTTCCGAATACAGGATGAATTCGCGGATATCGCCCTGCGGCACCGCCGGATCGACCTTGTATTCGGGCGCGTCGGCATAAGGCGCCTTGATGATGCTGTTCTCGGCCGTCAACGTGGGCGGCGGAGTGGGAAATTTCGGCAGCGAAGGATCAGGCGCAGGCTGCGCCAGGGCGGGGATCGCAGCGGCCAGCGCCAGCAGCGACAATGCGGTCATTTTCTTCATGTCTCGTCCCCGTTGTTTTTTTATTTCGTTATTTCGGCCCGGCCTATTTCGGAAAATCGCGCCACAGCCATTCCAGCGCCGACGGCAAGGTCTGCATCACGACACGGCCATCGACATGGCCCGCGCCCATCGCGAAGACATAGCGATAGTCATAGCCCTTTTTCTTTAGCACCGTAGCCATGCGGTTGTTGGCCAGGGGCCAGTTGTGCCAGGTCTCCTCGGCATTATCGAAGCGATTGTCCTTCTCGCCCACTTCCATCCAGAGGCGGATCGGCTTCTTCGCCGCTTTCGGAATGAGGGTGGCCTGATATTCCCAGGCGCCGCGCGGCGTCTTCGGGTCCGGCGGCCAGGCCTGGTTCACGAAGGTGCCCGAATAGCTCAGCACCTTGTGATACCGCTCGGGATGAAACCAGGCCATGGTGAAGGCAGCCGCCGCGCCCGACGAGCCGCCCATGGTGGCGCGGCCTTCCGGATCGGCGGTGAAGGTGACGCCATAATTCTTCGTCACTGCCGGCAACAACTCGCTTTCCACCCAGTCGGAATAACGGCCCGACACCTCGTCATATTCCAGCCCGCGCTCCGAGCCCTGCGCATCGTTGCCGCCGGAATCGGGCAGCACCACCACCATGGCCGGCAGGCGCTTGGCGGCGATCATGTTGTCCAGGATGTTGGCCATGCGCTTCACATAGGAATGGCCGTCCTGCACCACCATGAAGGGCGCGTTGGGCTTCACCTGTTTGGGGATATAGACCCAGACATGGCGCTCATAGCGGCCGGAACCGGACAGGCCATTGGGCGGCGCGACATAATTGCCGTGCGCATCGCGCTGCATGGTGGCGATGCGCACGATGCCCGGATAGATTTTGCTGTCATCCGAATACAGGATGAATTCGCGGATCTCGCCTTGGGGCACCGCTGCGTCAGCCACCGCTTCGGGCGGATCGGCGTAAGCCGGACCGATCACGCTGTTCTCGGCGGTCACCGGCGGCGGTGGGGTGGGAAACTTGGGCAGATCGGATTGGGCGAAGGCCGGCAGCGCCCCCAGGAGCAAACAAGCTGCAAGCGTCTTTCGCATCATTCTGCCTTTTAAGTTTATGGCGCCGGAACCAGGGAACGGGCGGCTTCTGCCAGGAGCACCGGCACGGTGTGGGAGATATCCAGGATCACCGCATCTTCCTCGGCGGTGGGCTTCTCAAGCGTCGCGAACTGGCTGTCCAGCAGCGCCGTGGGCATAAAGTGACCCTTGCGCTTCTTCATGCGGGCGCCGATCAGCTCGCGCGAACCGTCCAGCAGGATGAAATGCACCTTGCCATGGACCTCCTTGCGCAGGCGGTCGCGATAGACCTGGCGCAGCGCCGAGCAGGATACCACCACGCCATGGCCGGTGGCGCGTTCCACTTCCATGCGCTGGCCGATGGCTTCCAGCCAGGGCCAGCGATCCTCGTCGGTCAGGGGCGTGCCGCTGGCCATCTTGCGGACATTGGCAATGGGATGCAGGGAATCGCCCTCGACAAAAGGCACGCCCAGGCGTTCCGCCAGGCCGTTGGCGATGGTGGTCTTGCCCGAACCGGCCACGCCCATCACCACGATCAGGGGCTTCTCTACGCTCGTCATACTGTCCTCAAACCGCAAAAAAGGCGCCGCCGTGGCGGCCGCCGAACCCACCCCTTGGCCCCCGGAGGGGCGTTTTTTTGTGGGCCGGATACTATAGTGTCGGCTGCCAAAGCCCAGCCGAAAACGGGCGGAAACGGGGGAAAAATGCGTGTACAAACAGTCCTGACGGCGGTTTTTGTCGGTATGGTTTCCAGCGCCCAGGCCGGCACGGTAAACACCGCCGTCTTCGGCACCACCAAGGACGGCGCCCCCGCCCATATTTTCACCCTGACCAACAATCACGGCATGCGCGCCCAGGTGCTGGATTACGGCGGCACGGTCTGCGCCGTGGAGGCGCCGGGCCGCGACGGCAAGCCGGCCAATGTGATCCTGTGCCAGAAGGACTTCGCGAGCATCGAAGCCACCGGCCCCCTGAGCGCGCTGACCGGCCGCTATGCCAACCGCATCGGCCACGGCTTCACCATCGAGGGCAAGCATTACGACCTGGCGCAAAATCCCAATGGCGTCACCCTGCATGGCGGGCCGCCGCCCTATAGCCGGCGCGTGCTGCAGACCGTGCGCACCTTCCAAAATGCGAACGATGCCGGCGTGGTTTTGCGGCTGGCATCGCCCGACGGCGACCAGGGCTTTCCCGGCGCGGTGACGTTGGATGTCACCTACACCCTGACCGACAACAATGATTTCCGCATGGAATACAAAGCCACCGCCGACAAGACCACGGTGGTGAACTTCACCAACCACACCTATTACAACCTGGCGGGCGCCGGCAATGTCGAGAACCAGGTGATGACGATCATGGCCGACCAGGTGACACCGACCGACGCCTACCAGGTGCCGACCGGCGAGTTCACCAACGTCGCCGGCACGCCGTTCGATTTCCGTGATCCCACGCCCATCGGCAAGAACATCCGCTCCACCGATCCGCAGATGCTGATCGGGCGCGGCTATGACCATAATTATGTGCTGAAGAAGTCAAAGCCCGGCGCGCTGGAGCTGGCGGTGCGGATCACCGATCCGGTCAGCGGACGCACCCTGGACCTTCTCACCACCGAGCCGGGGGTGCAGGTCTATTCCTCCAACAACTTCAATGGCAGCATCGTCAGCGCGACGGGCGCCACCTTGCGGGCGACCGACGGGCTGGCGCTGGAAACCCAGCATTATCCCGACAGTCCCAACAAGCCGAACTTTCCCTCCACCCTGCTCAGGCCGGGCGAGACCTTCAACTCAGCGACGGTGATGCATTTCAGTGTGCGATAGGAATCCCTCTCCCCTTGTGGGAGAGGAAGAAAAATCACCGGGTTAGCGGCGCGCTAGCGACGCTCAACCCGCTGATTTTTCAGGTGAGGGGTGAGTGGGGCGTCGAACGCACCCCTCGCCAGCAAAATCTAAGCACTTGGCTTCGCTACGCTTCGCCAAGCGCGAGATTTTGCATCCTCTCCCACAAGGGGAGAGGGAAGAAGAAATTAAACCAACGCCTTACGCGCCCATTCAAAGCAACGGATGTTATTGCTTTCCTCGGCCTGGAACTGTTCCTCGACCGAGAGCGTGCTGACCATCGGCAGCGGCTTTTTGCTGGCATTGGCGTTCACCAGCCGGATGGTGTCGGCGAGATACTTGGCCGGACGGTCGGGCCAGGTGACCCAGTATTTGTCGGTCAGCACCGGCACCTTGAGGGGATCGCGGGTGATCAGCTCATGCATGGCCAGCAGCCTGGGATTGGATTTCTTCAGCACCGCCCACAACGCGGGAATGTCCAGGAAACCATCCTCGAACAACACTTCCGACAATAAAAAGCCGTCGCTATAGTTCTGCACCGCCATGTTCTTCATGTGGCAGGACTTCACATAAGGCGCCAGCTTGGTGATGACCTCCACCGGATCGTCGCATATGGAGATGTTGTTGCCGAAGTCCACCAGCGCGCCGAAATTGGCGCTGGAATATTTCTTCAGGACTTCGACCTCTTCATCCACCACACGGTCCTTGTGGTTCTCCATCGCCAGCGGAATGCCGACCTTGTCCGCGATGAGCACACAGACATCCAGCACCGCCAGGGCGTTGGCCTTCCAGTCCTTGTACTGTTGCAAGGTCGAGAAATTCTCGTAGCGGCGGCCGACAAAGCAGACGGTGCGCACGCAGGGCGCGCCCAGTTCCTTGTACATGCGCAGCCCCTTTTCAAAGGCCGCGGTGTCGTCGCCCGGCTTGTCGAGCAGGCGGATATCGCCCTCGAAGAACATCTTGTGATGGTCCAGCCGCTTGCGCAGCTTCTTGATGTCGGTGTCCAGCGGCAGCGCCATCTGGACGCCACCTGCACCCAGGGAACGGACATAATCCACCGTGGCGAAGGGATCGGCGGGGCCGCGAACAGCGGGGTTGTCGCCGCGCTGCTTGCGGAAATAGTGCCCCAATGCGGTCTGGGCCACGCCCAGCGGCGATTGGGCCCGGTCTGCTGCAAAAGCAGGCATCGCGGAAGCAGCCGCGAGCGCGGCGCCCCCCAGCATCACGTCACGCCGCGTATTCATGCGTCTCTCCACTTGAAGGTCAGGCAGCCGTCCAGCCGCCGTCGATCAGGATATCGGTGCCGGTGATGAAGCCCGCCAG
Organism: Alphaproteobacteria bacterium; assembly: GCA_013697055.1. Classification (GTDB taxonomy): domain Bacteria; phylum Pseudomonadota; class Alphaproteobacteria; order Micropepsales; family Micropepsaceae; genus Rhizomicrobium. The sequence continues at coordinate 5,316 of JACCXK010000109.1, read as the reverse complement.
GTCGCTGGACAGGTAGCAAGCCAGCGCCCCAATCTCTTCCACCTTGCCCCAGCGGCCTACCGGCAGCTTGGACAGGAACAGCTTGTTGGCTTCCGGATCATTGACCACGGGCAGGTTCATCTCGGTCAGGAAAGGTCCGGGCGAGATGCAGTTGGCGGTGATGCCTTCGGCCGCCAGTTCCAGCGCCAACGACTTGGTGAAGCCGAGCAGGCCCGCCTTGCCGCCGGAATAGGCGGTGCGGTTGGCCAGCGAGACATGCGCCATCATGGACGACAGGTTGATGATGCGGCCATAGCCGGTGCCCTTCATGCCCGGCACGAAGGCGTTGCAGGCCAGGAAGGTGGTGACCAGGCTGGAATCCACCACGCTTTTGAATTCGGCCAGCGTGAAATCGGTCACCGACTTGCGGATGTTGATGCCGGCCGAGTTGATCAGGATCTGCGGGTTCGCAAACTTGGCGTTCACTTCGCCCGCCAGCCGCTTGACGTCGCTTTCGCTGGTCATGTCGGCATTGAAGCCCGCGACATCGGCGCCCTTGGCCTTCAATTCGCCCGCCACCTTGTCCAGCTTGGCCTGGTTGCGGCCGACCAGCGCGATCTTCGCGCCGGCGCCTGACAAAGTGTGCGCCATGGCCTCGCCCAGGCCGCCACTGCCGCCCACGATCACCGCCGTCTTGCCAGTCAGATCAATTTTCATAGCTCATGCCTTCTCGATAAAATTTCAAATTCAGCGCTTGGCGTCGGGCTCGAGGAACAGCCAGCAGAAAGCGGACACCACCGCCGCAGCCGCCATGGTGTACATCACCATCGCCCAGTTGTTGCCGGTGTTCTGCAGGATCAAGCCGAACACCACCGGCGCCACGAAGCCGGCAAAGTTGCCCAGCATGTTCATGGTGGAGGAGACGGTGGCGGTATACTGCTTGCCGATCTCCACGCAGGTGTTCCAGCTGATCGGCATGGTCAGGTCGCTGAAGAAGCTGGCCATACCCATCAGCACCATGGGCAACACGATGCCCGGCACATTGGGAATGATGCAGATGAGGATGGCGGTGGTCAGGAAGCCCAGGATCGCCACCCACTTGCGCGGAACCGACAGCGGCAGGAAGCCCGAAACGATGGAGCCGCAGCCGCCCAGCGCCAGCGGGATCATGGCATAGGCGGCCGCCGTCTTGGGATCGAGGCTCTTGGCCTGCTGCAGCCAGGTCGGCAGCCAGGTGACATAGAAATACCAGGTGTAGGAAAAGCCGAAATACTGCAGCCCCAGGAAGAAGATGTCCCGCTGCAGCAACAGCCGGTACCAGGGCATGCCGTGATCGTGCAGCACCAGGGCGCGCGAACTTTCCAGCAATTCCAGTTCGGCGGCATTGACGCCCCTGTGCTCCGCCGGATCGTTGCGGAACCAGGGCAGGAAGAAAGCAACCCAAGCCACGCCCAGCATGGCCAGGGCGACAAAGCCCCAGCGCCAGCCAAAATGATAGATCACGAAGAAAGCGATGGGCGGCGCCAACGCCCCACCCCAGCGGCCAAAGGCCCACATCACGGCCTGCGCCTTGACCCGCTCGGACAGCGGCAGCCAGGCCGACAGCATGCGCGTCAGGTTGGGAAAACAGCCCGCCTCGCCGGCGCCGAACAGAAACCGTATCACCCACAGCGACGCCAGATTCCACACCCCGCCCGTCATGGCGGTGAACAGCGACCAGATCAGCACCAGCTGGCTCAGCACCCAGCGCACCCCCAGCTTGTCGCCGAGCAGGCCCATGGGAATCTCGAACAGCGCATAGGAGAGGCCGAACGCCCCCAGCACCAAACCGGTCTGTGCCTTGTTCAGGTGCAACTCGGCGGAGATCGGCACGATCGCCTGGCTGATGGCCACGCGCTGTATGTACATGATCATGGCCAGGGCAAGCGCGAAGACCACGACCCAATAGCGCGTACGCGTCGGTTGCATGAGCCGTTCCGCCCCTTTTTTTCTGACCCTTTATTGGGGCATGGAAGCCGCAGATGTGTGCCCTTAAGGCTTCACAGGACCTCTCGTTTTGTATACTAAATTCGGGCAGCGGGAAGTCAATGGATCGGGCCCGTTTGCGCCTCGCACCGGGGCCAATTCGCCAATAAAAAACAAGGGCTTTCAGGCAAGGCCCGCCCCGATCGTCCTGCAACGGAGTGTCCGGATTGAGCATCCCCAAAACCTTCCATTTCGACGGCGCCGTGGCGCTGGTGACGGGATCGGGCCGCGGTCTGGGGCGCATGATCGCCGAGACCCTGCTGGCGGGCGGCGCCCATGTGGCGTTGCATGACATCAGCGAAGATGCGCCCGCCGCCTTCGGCGAAAGCGAAAGCCTGACCGCACTGGCCAGAGAACTGTCGGCGCGCGGTCCGGGCAAGGTCGTGTCGGTGCTGGGCGACATCTCCAAGGAAAGCGATGTCGCGGCACTGGTGAAGAAAGTGGAAGACGGGCTCGGCCCCATCTCCATCCTGGTCAATTGCGCCGGCGGCGACATCGCCGCCAAGGGCGGCAAGCCCAATCCCAATGACGCGCTGAACATTTCGCTGGAAGACATGCAGGCGGTGATGAACCGCAACTTTGTCGGCACCATGCTGATGTGCCGCGCCGTGGTGCCCGGCATGGCCAAGCGCCAAAAGGGCGCGGTGATCAATTTCGGTTCGCTCAACGGCCATATCGGCGTGGTGTCGGAAGTGGTCTATGGTTGCGCCAAGGCGGCCATCCTGCACTACACGCGTTGCCTGGCGCTGGACATGAAGACCAACGGCGTGCGCGTCAACGCGATCAGCCCCGGCCCGACCACCACCGCCCGCTTTATTGCCACCCGCACGACGGACCCGTCCAAGATGGATGGCGTCTCGCTGGAACGTTACGCCAAGCCGCAGGAGATCGCCGACGCGGTCGCCTTCCTCGCCAGCAACCAGGCCGGTTTCGTCAATGGACAGGTTCTCCGCGTTGATGGCGGCATGACACTTTTCGCCTGAATTTTTCACGACAAGGTTTTCAAACATGGCTGATGACAAGAAGTATGACGGCAAGAATCCCCAGACCCTGAGGAGCCGCGCCTGGTTCGACAATCCCTCCAACCCCGACATGACGGCGCTGTATCTGGAGCGCTATCTGAATTACGGGTTGACGCGCGAGGAATTGCAGTCGGGCAAGCCGATCATCGGCATCGCCCAGACCGGCAGCGACCTGTCGCCCTGCAACCGCCATCACCTGGAACTGGCCAAGCGCGTGCGCGAAGGCATCCGCGAAGCCGGCGGCATCGCCATGGAATTTCCGGTGCATCCGATCCAGGAAACCGGCAAGCGCCCCACCGCGGGGCTGGACCGTAACCTTGCTTATCTGGGGCTGGTGGATTTGCTTTACGGCTATCCGCTGGACGGCGTGGTGCTGACCATCGGTTGCGACAAGACCACACCCGCCTGTTTGATGGCGGCTGCGACGGTGGATATTCCCGCCATCGCGCTTTCCGTCGGCCCGATGCTGAACGGCTGGCATGAAGGCGAACGCACCGGTTCGGGCACCATCGTGTGGAAAGCGCGCGAGATGATGGCGCGTGGCGAACTGGATTATACCGGCTTCATGGAATTGGTGTCGTCCTCGGCGCCGTCGGTGGGCTATTGCAACACCATGGGCACCGCCAGCACCATGAACAGCCTGGCGGAAGCCTTGGGCATGCAGCTTCCCGGTTCCGCCTCCATCCCCGCGCCTTATCGCGAACGCGCACAAATGGCGTACGCCACCGGCAAGCGCATCGTGGACATGGTGCATGAGGACCTGCGCCCGTCCAGGATCCTGACCAAGGACGCCTTCCACAACGCCATTGTGGTGAACTCGGCCATCGGCGGTTCGACCAACGCGCCCATCCACATCTGCGCCATCGCCCGCCACATCGGCGTGGATTCGCCGCTGCAGGACTGGCAGACCATCGGCCACAAGGTGCCGCTGCTGGTCAACCTGCAGCCGGCCGGCGAATATCTGGGCGAGGATTATCACCATGCCGGCGGCGTGCCGGCGGTGGTGAACATCCTGATGGAAAAAGGCCTGATCAAGGAAAATGCCCTGACCGCCAACGGCAAGACCATGGGCGAGAATTGCAAGGGCAAGCGCGTGCTGCTGCCCGAAGTGATCTGGCCCTTCGACAAGCCGATGAAGAAGGAAGCCGGCTTTATCGTGTTGTCGGGCAACCTGTTCGACAGCGCTATCATGAAGACCAGCGTCATCAGCGACGAGTTCCGCCAGCGCTATCTGTCGAACCCTGCGGACCCGGAAGCCTTTGAAGGCAAGGTCGTGGTGTTCGATGGGCCGGAGGATTACCACAAGCGGCTGGACGATCCCTCGCTGAACATCGACGCCAACACCCTGCTGATCATGCGCGGCGCTGGCCCCATCGGCTATCCGGGCGCCGCCGAAGTGGTGAACATGCATCCGCCTACGGCACTGCTGAAGGCCGGCGTCAACGCCCTGCCCTGCATCGGTGACGGCCGCCAATCCGGCACATCGGGTTCGCCTTCGATTCTCAACGCCTCGCCGGAAGCGGCGGCCGGCGGCGGGCTGGGCCTGCTGCAGACCGGCGACCGGGTGCGCGTCGATCTGAAGAAAGGCACGGCCAACATGCTGTTGTCGGAAGATGAAATCGCCAAGCGCCGCAAGGATCTGGACGCGCGCGGCGGCTTTGCCTATCCCGCCTCCCAGACGCCATGGCAGGAAATCCAGCGCGCCTTCCAGGGCCAGATGGGCACCGGCATGGTGCTGGAGAATGCGGTCAAGTATCAGAAGATTGACCAGACCAAGGGCATTCCGCGCGATAATCACTAATCGCGGGCACAAACAAAAAAAGGCGCCGGAGAAATCCGGCGCCTTTTTTATTTTCTGGATGTCATGGCCGGGCTTGACCCGGCCATCCATCGTGCAAACGGAAAAATGGATGGCCGGCTCGGAGGCCGGCCATGACAAGTGTTTATATCTTCGTCCGATACACCGTCTGCTTCTGGCTACCGAGCTTGTCGATGCCCAGCTCCATCACATCGCCTTCCTTCAGGAACACCGGCGGCTTCATGCCCAGGCCGACACCCGGCGGGGTGCCGGTCGAGATCACGTCGCCCGGCTGCAGGCTCATGAACTGGCTGACATAGCTGATCAGGGTCGGCACGTCGAAGATCAGGGTGGCGGTGTTGCCGGTCTGGACGCGCTTGCCGTTCAGGTCCAGCCACAGGCCGAGAGTGTTGAGGTCGCCAACTTCATCCAAGGTGACGAGATAAGGGCCGAACGGGCCGAAGGTATCGCAGCCCTTGCCCTTGTCCCAGG
>JACCXK010000101.1 GCA_013697055.1 Alphaproteobacteria bacterium | reverse complement strand
TCCTGGTCCTGTCGCTGCTGCTGGAGGGCCCCGCGGCCATCATCACCGGCATCGCACGCGCCACCCCGGTCACCTGGGCGGCGGTGCTGTGGCAATCGGTGGGCAACACCATGTTCGGCTATGCCTGCTGGGGCTGGCTGTTGTCGCGCTATCCCACCGCCACCGTGGCACCCATGTCGCTGATGGTGCCGATATTCGGCTTCGGCGCTTCGGCGGTCATCCTGCACGAACCCCTGCCCTTGTGGAAAATCGGCGCCACCTTGCTGATCATGGCCGGGCTGGCGGTGAATTTGCTTTGGGTGAGGCGCGGTCAGCCGAAGGCTGACGAAACGGTCCAGCGGACCGTTTCGAGCGACGAAAGCCGCGAGCTTGGGCGAGCGGCGGGTGGTGCAAGCAAAAGCAAGATCGGCGGCGGGGCGGCATGACCCAACCCTCCTATCTTTCCGCGCGCGACATGGCGCTGGGCGTTCTGGTGATGTTCATCTGGGGCAGCAACTTCGTGGTGGTGCGCTGGGGCCTCGGCATGCTGCCGCCGCTGCTGATGGCGGCGATCCGTTTCTCGCTGACCCTGTTTCCCGCCATCCTGTTCTTCAAGAAGCCCAACGTCTCCTGGGGCAGTCTGGCGCTCTACGGCCTCAGCGTCGGCACCGGACAGTTCGGTCTGCTCTATATCGCCATGGATGGCTTCATCTCGCCCGGCGTCGCCTCGCTGGTGATGCAGATGCAGGTGTTCTTCACCATCGCGGTGGCGGCCCAACGCACCGGCGAGAAGCCGCATCTGCAAAACCTGATCGGCCTGGTGCTGGCGGTCGCCGGCATCGGCGTGATCCTGATGCACAATGGCCAGGACATCACTCTGACGGGACTGGCGCTGACCCTCGGCGGCGCCGCCTGCTGGACCATCAGCAACCAGACCACCCGCGAAGCCTCACGCGCCGCGGCGACCAAGGGCACGCCGATCAACCCGGTCGCCTATGTCGTGTGGGCCAGCCTGTTCGCCATGCCGGGCCTTTTCGCCGCCTCGCTGGTGCTGGAAGGCCCCACCCGGATCGCCGCGTCGGTGGCCGGCTCGCACTGGGTCATCTGGCCGACCCTGGTGTGGCAGAGCGCGGCCAATACCCTGTTCGGCTACACCATGTGGGCCTGGCTGTTGACGCGCTATCCCGCCGGCACGGTGGCGCCACTGTCCTTGCTGGTGCCGGTGTTCGGCATGGGCGCCTCCGCCTGTTGCTGGGCGAGCCCATGCCCGGCTGGAAGATCACCGCCTGCCTGCTGATCATGGCGGGGCTGGCGGTGAACCTGCTGTGGCGGCCCCGCAAGCTCCTGCTGGAAGGCGAAGCCTCCTAGCCCGGCTGAAAATGCGGCCAGCCAAATATCAGGTCCGACAAAAGACAGAAAAAAAGCACGATGCCGAGGATTGTTCCCGCAGTCACCGCTATAAGCCACATCACGCCCCATCCAATCGCTATCCAGCTACGAATCGCATCGAGAAAAGAGGCAAACCCAGATTTACGTGCCCTGGCGACCTGCTCCCATCGTCCCACCGCTTCCAAAGCGAAACGCAGGGTCAGTGCAGGATCCAAAATAAGCAATGCCCATAGCCATAGCTCACCCTTTTCAAACGATCTCCAAGCAAGGGACAAGATGGTAACCACAACACCGAGAGCGGCCAGATAACCTAAAAACCTGAACCGCCCGGTGAAAAGGCTGCGCACCCGCTCGCTTACTTGTGCGTCTTGAAGGCGATGAAGCGGACGCGCTTGCCCGCCGGAACCAGCATCTGGTGCGGCGTGCCGGCCGGAACAAAGAAATAGTCGCCGGCTCGCATGGTCACAGTGGCGCCGCCCTTGATGGAGGTGCCGCGCTTCTCGCCCGGGGCGGTTTCCTTGGCGTCCACTTGCGTTCCGCCGGTGACGAAATTGGCTTCGCCTTCCTGGACGAAGAGATTGTCGTTCCAGTCGGCATGGACTTCGGCCTGGCCGTCCTTGTCGCGGATGGTGTTGATGATCTGATAGCCGTCATGCTTGGACAGCAGGATCTGGGAATAGAAGGCGCCGGGGGTCATGCCCTTCTTCATGGTGGCTTCCAGTTCCTGGCCGGTGACATGGCGCACGGTCTTTTCCGGCGACAGTTGTTCCACGGCTGTGAAAGGCGTCTTGGCGTTCTGGGCAATAGCCGGAAGGGCGGCCAGCATGGCCCCGATGATGAGTATCTTGCGCATGATGGCTCCTAGGCTTTGTGCTTGAAGATCAGGTAGGTGAAAGTGTGGCCCTGTGTGGCCGTGAAGATGTGCGGCATGCCGGGCGGGATCACCAACCGGTCGCCGGGCTTCAGGATCTGGAATTTGCCGCCCACCAGCTTGCCGCCGCGGATTTCGCCCAGGCCGGAATCGGTGCCGCCTTCCTGGGTGCCGCCATAGGTGATCGAGCCCTCGCCCTCCAGCACATGGATGTAATCGTACCAATGGTTATGGGCCTCGGCGTTGGTGTTGATCACCCGGGTGACATATTCGATGAAATATTCCTCGTGATCGATCACGACCTTGGAATGCTGCTTGCCGTCGGTGCTGTGGGTCATGGCCGCCACGTCGGACGCCGGCTGATAGACAAAGGCGTCGAACGGGACGGCATGGGCCGTGGGCGCAGGCGCCGGGGTCTGCGCCCCGGCCGCGAGCGGCAGGACGGCCAAGGCGGCCATGGTCAGAAAGCGGCGAAAGATCATGCGCGTCCCCCTTTGTTATATTTTGGGGAACTCTAGCGGGCCCCTGCACAAAAGGAAGGCCCCAAAAGAAAGAGGCGCCGCCCCAGGGGACAGCGCCTCTCACCGTATGCAATCGGAAAACTACTTCTTTTTCGACTTCTTCTTGGCCTTCTTGACCGCCTTTTTGGCGGCTTTCTTGGCCTTCTTGACGGTCTTCTTGACCGCCTTCACGACCTTGGCCTTCTTCGACTTCTTGCGCTTTTTCTTCTTCGCCGGCGCGGCAGGGGTACCGGTGAACAGGCCCGCGACCGCGGCTTCCAGCTCAGCGGCGCGCTTGGCCAGCGTGCTCTTCTTCTTTGCCATGATTCAACTCCTCATCAGTGATGGGTGAATTGCTAGAGTGATTCTGAATGGGAACCAAATTTCCCAATCGTTATCTGCACGCTTGAAGGCCAAAAGCGTTCACGCGGGGGCCAGCAAAAAGGGCGCAGGCATTGCTGCCTGCGCCCTGATTTTGCGATGCCCTACTGCCGCGCCAAGCTACGCTTGGCTTGGCGTTCGGCGGGCAAAAGCTCCACTGGAGCTTTCGCTTATCCGCCTCACTCCTCGTCGGCGTCGGCAGCGGCACCCTTCTTCTTCGGGGTCTTCTTCTTGAGAGCCGCACCCAGGATGTCGCCAAGGCTGGCGCCCGAGTCCGAAGACCCGAACTGCGCCACGGCGTCCTTCTCTTCCGAGATTTCGCGGGCCTTGATCGACAGGCTGACCTTGCGGCTGGCCTTGTCGATGCTGGTCACCAGCGCGTCGACCTTGTCGCCCTTGCCGAAGCGTTCGGGGCGCTGGTCGTTGCGGTCGCGGGCCAGGTCGGCACGGCGGATGAAGGCGCGCACGCCGCCTTCGATTTCCACTTCGATGCCGCCGTCATTGACTTCCGTGACCGAACCGGTAACGACCGAACCCTTGCGCAGGCCGCCGCCCGAGGGGCCGGCCTTCTCGATCGGGTCGTTTTCGAGCTGCTTGATGCCGAGCGAAACGCGTTCCTTTTCGATATCGATGTCCAACACCTTGGCCTTGACCACCTGGCCCTTTTCATAGGTCTTGATGGCTTCTTCGCCCGGGGTGTTCCAGGACAGGTCCGACAGATGGACCATGCCGTCGATATCCGAATCCAGGCCGATGAACAGGCCGAATTCGGTGATCGACTTGATCTCGCCCTCGATGACCGTGCCCGCCGGATGGTTGGCGGTGAAGGCATTCCAGGGGTTTTCCTGGGTCTGCTTCAGGCCGAGGCTGATGCGGCGCTTGTTGGAATCCACTTCCAGCACGGCCACATCCACATCCGTGCCGGGGGTGACCAGCTTGGAGGGGGCCATGTTCTTCTTGACCCAGGACATTTCCGAGACATGGACCAGGCCTTCGACACCCGGCTCCAGCTCCACAAAGGCGCCATAGTCGGTGACGTTGGTGACCTTGCCCTTGAACTGCACGCCCACCGGATACTTGACGGCGACGCCTTCCCAGGGATCGGTCTGGAGCTGCTTCATGCCCAGGCTGATGCGCTGGGTTTCGTGGTTGATCTTGATGATCTGCACGGTGACGGTCTGGCCCACCGACAGGACTTCGGTCGGGTGGGAGACGCGGCGCCAGGCGATGTCGGTGACGTGCAACAGGCCATCCACGCCGCCCAGGTCCACGAAGGCGCCATAGTCGGTGATGTTCTTGACCACGCCTTCGACGATCTGCTTTTCCTGCAAGCTGGCGACCAGCGAGGTGCGTTCCTCGGCGCGGCGCTCTTCGAGCACGGCGCGGCGGGACACCACGATGTTGCCGCGGCGGCGATCCATCTTGAGGATCTGGAACAGCTGCGGCTGGTTCATCAGCGGGCCGACATCGCGCATGGGGCGCACGTCAACCTGGCTGCCGGGCAGGAAGGCCACGGCGCCGTCCAGATCGACGGTGAAGCCGCCCTTGACGCGGCCGAAGATCACGCCGGTGACACGGGTCACGTCGGTGAAGGCCTTTTCCAGCTTGATCCAGCTTTCCTCGCGGCGGGCCTTGTCGCGGCTCAGGACAGCTTCGCCCAGGGCGTTCTCGACGCGCTCCAGGTAAACTTCCACCGTGTCGCCCACCTTGATGTCGGCGGGGACGCCCGGCATGGCGAATTCCTTGAGGGAGATGCGGCCTTCGGTCTTGAGGCCGACGTCCACCATGGCGAAGTCGTTCTCAATGGCAACGATGGTGCCCTTGATGACCTGGCCTTCCTGCGGTGACTGGGTTTCGAAGCTCTGCTCCAGCATCGCCGCGAAATCGTCGCGGGAGGGAGTGGCCATGGATTCGGTGGTGGTGGTGCGTTCTTTGGTTGCGGCGCGAGCCATTCGGGTAAGTTCCTGTACGTCATGCATGCCAACCGGCAGCGATGCTGCGGCGGACTTCCCAGGCGGGATGCCTGGGCGATTTGGTTTTGGATAAGTAAGCGGAATGCCCTTTTAGGCCGCCGGGCCTCCTTAGCCCCTGTGGCGGTCCTTGAGCGCGCCGTTCACCTTGGGAGAGACCAGGGCGAGGGCTGCCGCGAACGCGGCGTCTATACCCAAATCGGAGGTATCCAGCAAGTCGGCGTCCGGGGCCTGTTTCAGGGGGGCGACCGGACGGGATTTGTCAGCGGCGTCCCGCGCCCCCAGTTCGGCCACAACATCCTGTTCGGCCCGGCGAATTCCCATCGCCTTGAGTTCCGACCAGCGGCGGCGGGCCCGGATTTCCAGCCTGGCATCGACATAGAGCTTGGCGGCGGCGCTGGGGCAGATGACGGTGCCAATGTCGCGCCCGTCCATCACTGCGCCAGGGCTGCCGCCCGGGGGGTGGGCCAGGAAGTTCTGCTGGAACTCCAGCAGCGCCCGGCGCACCGCCGGGATGGCGGCTACCTGGGATGCAGCCTTGCCGACAATATCGGTGCGGATGGCCGGATCGCCGGCGCGGTTGAAGTCGATGGTCTGGGCGCCCTTCAAGGCATCGGCCTCGCTGGAGGGATCGCCGTTCTTCTCCAGCACGCTGAGCGCGGTCAGCCGGTAGAGCGCGCCGGAATCCAGATGGGCAAAACCAAAATGGGCGGCCAGCTTCTTGGCCAGGGTGCCCTTCCCGCTTGCGGCGGTGCCGTCGACGGCAATCACGATGCTCATGGCGCTTCCATAACCGCGCCGAGACCGGACATCAAATCCTGATATTCGGGGAAGGAGGTGGCGATCATGGTGACGTCATCCACCATCACCGGCTCCTGCGACGCCAGTCCCATGGTCAGGAAGCTCATGGCGATGCGGTGATCCATGTGGGTGGTGACGGTGCCGCCGCCCGGCACCTCGTCCATGCCGATCACCGTCAGATCGTCGCCGGTAACTTCGGTGGCGACGCCATTGGCCGTCAGACCCGCCACGATCGCTGCCAGCCGGTCGCTTTCCTTGACCCGCAATTCCTCCAGCCCGTGCATCACCGTCCGGCCCTGGGCGAAGGACGCGGCCACGGCGAGGATGGGATATTCATCGATCATGGACGGCGCGCGCCAGCCCGGCACCGTCACGCCGCGCAAGCTGGAATGATGCACCACCAGGTCGCCGATGTCCTCGCCGCCGCTGGAGCGGATATTCTTCACATCGATATGCGCGCCCATTTCGCGCAAGGTCTCCAGGAGCCCGATGCGGCGGGGATTGAGCAGGATGGCGGGCAGTGAAATCTCCGAGCCCGGCACGATCAGGGCCGCCACGATGGCGAAGGCGGCCGAAGACGGATCGCGCGGCACTTCCACGGCACAGCCTTTGAGGCGCGCAGGGCCTTCCACGGCGATGGTTTCGCCGCCGTCATGGCAGGACGTGACATGGATGCGGGCGCCGAAGGCCTTGAGCATCTTCTCGCTGTGATCGCGGGTCAGCCAGGCTTGGCTGATGTGGCTGACGCCTTTGGCGTTCAGTGCCGCCAGCAGCAGCGCCGACTTCACCTGTGCCGAGGCGGTGGCTACTTCCGCGGCGATCGCCTGGGCATCCCTGGCGCCATGCAGGGTCAGCGGCATCAACGCCTTGGGACCCTGTCCTTCATAGGTGACGCCGAACGCCTCCAGCGGCGCCACCACGCGCGCCATGGGGCGCGACTTCAGGCTGGCATCGCCGGTGAAGGTGGCGGTGATCGGCGTGGTGGCCATGGCGCCCATCACCAGGCGCGAGCCGGTGCCGGAATTGCCGAAGTCCAGTTCGGACCTGGGGCTTCGCCAGTTTCCCACTCCGGTGCCGACCACCCGCCAGCGGCCGGGGCCTTCGGCGGTCAGTTCGGCGCCAAAGCCGCGCAGGGCGCCGGCGGTGGAATGGACGTCGCCGGACTCCAAAAGCCCGGAAATGCGGGTTTCCCCTTCGGCCAGCGCTCCCAGGATAAGCGCCCGCTGGGAAATGGATTTGTCGCCCGGCACCGGGACGGTGCCCTTGAGGGGGCCGCTGCGGCGGGCGCTTAAAGCCTTGGGGGGCGGGGCGGAATTGGCGTTATGCATCAGGGGCTTCAAAAGACCTTTACAGGCGGGGCTACCCGTGGCAAACGCGCCCCTTCAATAACCCCTTCTTCACGGGAAGATCATCTTGGTCAAGGCAGATCTTGGAACCAAACGGGCGTGCCCCAGCTGTGCGGCGAGGTTTTACGACCTCACCAAGCGGCCCATCGAGTGCCCCAAATGCGGTTTCAGCTATGAGCCCGAAGCGCTGTTCAAGCAGCGCCGCAGCCGCGCCGTAGAGACGGCCGCCGTGGGCGCCGTGCCTGCCGCCGATGCCGAGGATGACGAGGAAGAAGACGAGGACGAGGACGAAGCCGCCGAGTCCGAGGAAGAGGAAGAAGCCGAGACCGTCGTCGAGGCGCCGCTGAAGATCGCGGCGACCGGCGAGGACGAGGACGAGGACGCCGAGGAAGAAGAAGCCGAAGCTGAATCGGGCATGTCTGTCGTGGATGCCGACGAGGAAGTCGCCATCGAGGACATCGAGGTCGAGGACGACGAGGACGAAGAAGAGAACGACCTTCTGGGCGAAGTCGAAGACGAGGAAGACGATGTCAGCGGCATCATCGATCCCGGCATTGCCAAGGACGAAGCCTAACCTTTAAAAGCGCCCGGACCGGACACCAGACCGGTCCGCATTGGTACGGGGCCATAGCTCAGCTGGGAGAGCGCCTGCATGGCATGCAGGAGGTCAGCGGTTCGATCCCGCTTGGCTCCACCAATTTTATCCGATTCAAAACAAAGACTTATCGAAAAGCGCCGCCCCCAGAGCGCATTGTCGCACTGGCGCCGGTAAGCGCTCGGTAAGCAAAACGGTGGATTTGGATCCTTACAGCGGGAAATAGGCGCTGCCGCCAAAGGCATGAACGACGCCTGGACTCCGGACCTCTGGAAAGAGCCCGCGAACAACACCTCACCGCGCTATCGCAAGATGCGTCGCACGATTGCCCTCAGGGATATTCTGTGCCGACTAGGGCTGGATCATTCGATGTTTCTCATGGCGTGCCTATTCCATACTCCGGTTACCGACGCTCAACGAACGGCTATGGAGGGCGACGGTTGGCATGTGATCGACCTTCCGCGCAACCCGTACATTTAGCAGCTACGAGCACTACCTGTAGCGTTGCAGCGTTATAAAGGTTCGGGCACCATTCTACCACGGTGAGGAAGTGCGGTCGCGCTTTCCATCGCCTTCCCAAATCTGAGAGAGAACCCATGAGCTGGAAAAGCATCTTGGGCTCCTTGATCCGTTGCGAAATCTCCGCCAGCTACGACTGGATGGGGCAATTTCGGGTATCGGCTAAGGGCGCCATCGCTGTAGTAATTGTCGGGCTGTTTCTATTTTCGCTAGTCGGTTAACTGTCCAGCGGCCCCGTCTGGGTCCAGCGCCCCGTTTCAGTGCGGGATTTCTGCAGCTCTCAACCATCGTTCAAGATAGCGCGTGCCTGCCGTAAAAAAGAAAACGGCGCCCGAGAAGCGCCGCTTTTGGAACAGGGCTGGCCTAATCAGGCTTCCTGCATCTCCTTGCGGCGCCGCCGGGTCGCCACCGCTCCTGCAAGACCGACCCCGAAAAGCGATACCGTCAGAGGCTCGGGTACCGCGGTAGCGTCACTAAAAAGCGCAACAGCGACGCCGCCGAAACCTGCATAGCTCGCCGACCAAGTTGCTCCACCGTTATGAGTTTCCGCTGCTCCTATGTTCACCAGGCCCTCCGCCAAATAGGTTTCAAACACGGGAGACACTGCTTGAAAGGCGAAAAAGTAGTTGCCGGGCCCCAGAGTCACGGACGCGATAGAAAAGGATTCGAGGCCGTGATTGTAATTGACGTCAGAGCCCTCCGAGGTTGCGGTAATCGCACTCGACCCGCTGAATAGCGCGGGACCGCCAGGGAGGCCAGCGACGCCGGCGTAAAACCGATAGTTCACGCTGGTAGACGAAGTGTTTTTATCGAGCTCTTCGAAGCTACCGGCCGTGATTGTCGCTGCAGAAGCCAACGAAAAAGCCTGAGCGGCAAAATCGTTGCCTGCGCCCGCCGTAGCGGCACAGGTGGTGCTAAAGCTGCAATTACCAATACTGAAGCCGGATGGCTCATTACTGTAAATCACGGCCGCATTGGCGCTTCCCACGCTAGCCATGGCGAACAATACTGTGGCCGTCAAAAGCCCGGACATGTACATGCCAATCCCCAGATCAACTATGACCACTCCCGATATTAGCTCGAGTCGGTCACGGGCAGAACCGCCTCCGCCGAGAGTCACCAGAGGCCCTTGGCCGTTTGGATAGCTTGCGAATCAATGCCGACTCGCGGTGCGGTGTTTTCGTAGACCTAGAGGATCTGAAATGGCGAAGAAGTCTCCAACAATCATGGATCGTGTTGAAGAACTGTGGATGGGTAAACCGACCACGAAGTCCAAAAAGAAAACCAAGTCGAAAAAGACCAAGACGAAAAAGGCGGCAAAGCCGGTGAAGGCCAAGAAAGTCAAGAAGTCGAAGGCAAAGAAGAAGGCTAAGAAGAAATAGCGTTAGTCAGTCAGACCCCGCGCCCTCATCCGCCGATGCGTCTTTATGTTGACGAGGCCGGCGGCGGTTCCGCACGACTTTGCGAGACCGCCGCCGAAGCCTTTCCACTAGAACTAAGCCTATTCAATTGCGAGACCGCGCAGCGCCAGAAGCTGACCCCACTGTCTCGGCCGCAATCAAAAGCCCGCGGGTGACAAGTTACCCAAAGCCATAGTATGAAGATGTAGCGCGGGGGATTGAACATGAATTTAGGTCACTGGTTCCGGGTCTCGGCCGCTTCAGTCATGTTTGGCCTCCTTGCGGCCTGTGCTAGCAATCCTTCGCAGCCATCTCCCATTTACATCGTCTTTTTTCATCAAGGGTCGGCGGATATTACGCCTGAGTCCCGGCAGATGATTGATCAAGCGGCCGCTGCGATCCGGAAAACACACCCGCCTTCGGTGGCGCTCGCGTCTGGCGTGGCAGTGGGGGATAACGTCCGGCTGGCTGAAGCCAGGTTTGAGGTAATCCGCGCAGGCCTAATCTCTAAGGGCGTCCCGGCTACGCTGATTGCCCGATCTTCCCTTCCAGACGCAAAACTGGATGCGGGACTAGCGGGCGACACGCGTGTCGAGATTATGCTGCTGGCGAAGGCGCCCTGATAGGATGCGTTGGTCGCGGGTTACATTTTGCGTGTCGATGCCGATTGCACGCCCTTGAAGGCCGGCCTACGGTAGCCAAATGCCTTTCGTCATTCGGTTTCTAAAAGATCTTGAGTTGCCTGCGGGAACTGAGACATTCAGCGGCTCTCTGGAGGCTGCTACTAATTTCGCATCAGAAGGTCTCAAGAAGTACGATGCGGAGACCGCTGCCATCATGGACGCCGAGGACTTACAAGGCACACCGAAGGCAATGGTGAGTAGACATGCTTAAAAGACGCCAAGGCCAGAAGCCGCCGAAGTCCAAAAAGCCGCCTGGCAAGCTGCTGAAGGATGCGGTGTATCGCGCCGCCACAAGCAGGAATGAAGCAAGCAACCAAGAAGTCGGCGATATGGCCGACAAGATTACGCGCGCTCCGAAAAAGAAGCGGTAACGCCTAATTTTGAGAAACAGTGTGAACACCGGACCAGGCGGGATGCCACCACCTTCGGAGCGCCGCCCCAAATCGCGCAAGCGCGTGCTGTTTTCAGCAATAGTAACTTACGCCGGCGGGAACTTCAGTTTCGAATGCAACATTCGCAACCTGTCGGAAACGGGAGCGCGAATTGACGTCGGCAAGCACACTCAGTTTCCCAGCGACTTTTATCTCATAAATATTCGCGACCGTGTTGCTTACGATGCCAAAGTTGTTTGGCAAGACGCTAATAACATCGGCGTCACATTTAAGAAAATATACCCGCTGTCTGAGATTGTTGACCCGTCTCTATCCTATCTCAAACGACTATGGATGGGGAAGGCGACACGATAAGGCTCGCGCTGTGCGCGGTGAATGTAAACCCACCGGCGCCTCGAACCGTCCGGTAGCTGAGCATCTACCGTGAGTCGGTCAGCTCAACTAGGCTAATCGGTCGTCACCCCTTGCAGTGCGCGGTCCTCAGATTCCGCTGGGAATCTGCTCGTTAAGCAAATTATGAAATCGGGCAAGGTTAACGGCACCGATGCAACTAAACTTCGCAGGTGCGTAAGATCAAGACTGTTGTGATCAGGAACGCGGAGAGGCGCTGCCTCTGCTACTGCGCTGTCATCCTGTTAGCTGCTTTGCTTTCACTTTTTCTGTCCTGGTGAGTGAATTGACGCGGTGGTCGAATACTTTCTGTGACACTAGCGCCGCCCGGCTCCCACCAGCATTCCGATGTCGCAGCACAGCCGCGGTGATTTCTCGGCTAAGGGCACTGCCCGCGCGGGCAACTGCTGCCTCTAGATCAGGTCCCCGCACATCCTCTGAAATTTTGGAAGCAACAATAGCAGCGCAACAGGAAATTGCGGCCTGCGTAATCAGGTCGCCATCTTTCACCCCAGACACATCGCAAAGGTCCAGGATGCCTATGGATAGCTTCTCCAAAGTTTCCTGTTCTGCCGTGGTCAAAACGCGATTATTTGGCACGCGGATCCCTATCCAACTGATTCATAAGTGCCGGTAAAAAGTTGCGGGTCGCAAGGATTTTCAGCGCTTCAAAATACCGCAGCGAAATCGTGGTTAAGGCCGTACGTTCGCTTACAAGGCTAATCCGGGTTAGCTTCGCAATCGCGATCAACCCGACTTACCCACCTTGATTCTTTCAACATTCCGCCAGACAGAGGCAGCAACCCATGATTAAAATAGCGACCGCAATCATCTTTGCAATTGCCTCGACGTGCGCTGCGCAAGCCGCCGCGCCGCTGCTCGATTATGAAATGGTGCCCCTTACTGCGGTGATGGCTCAAAACCCGGCTTCCGACCCGCCGTTGACTGCAACTGCTCTTAAAATAGACCGAGTACATCATACAGTGCGAACCTGCACAGCTTCCCGGTTCAAGAACATGAAAGTTGTTATCGATTGCCGGCTAACGCCAGAACTGCAAACCCCCAACAATGTCACCACATCGCAGTATGTCGCCCTCCCGTATATCGCTGGGCTCCAAGCGGGAGGCTGGGTGTGGTAGGTCGATCAGCAAAGCGGCACAGTGTATTTTTGTAGCCAGGCGTTCTCAGCCAAATGTCTCGAAGCATCAAACAACTAGCAGCTCAAGTATCGCCACAGCTTTTCTCGCTAGAACCTGATAAAGTTTCTCCCACACGACCGCTATGCACGGCAGGGGACAGTTAGTGCCAAGACCAGAACCTAGAGAGGCCATCCGGGCCGGTTATAACGGGCGCCAATTCGAAGGCTCGTTCACAACTTCCACCGGGATGGTGCATGTCATAAGCCTTATAGGGCGCAAGTCCGCACAACTTACCGGAGCGAACCCTGCAACATTGGCACAGGCACTCCTGCTGGAAATTGTCTCAGAGGCCGATGCGGCTGGCCAGCTTCGCTAGCAATCGCGATCCGCAGAACCATTGGTCGAGTTACAGAACCAATCGAACTCCCACTTCATGGTTGGGGCTCTGTCGCGTTAACGCAATGGTGGTGTAAACCTGCAGGCCGGCCCCAAACACGAAGGGCAATGTCACATAAGGATCGACAGTGAAGGAACTTGGGACACCTGGGAACAAGCTCTTCTGATAGTCGAGCAGTGCTCCCCCTCCCCAGTTGGAGTAATTGATATCGAGCCCAAGAGTGGCCCGTCCTCCATCATGCAGTCGAAGCGTGTTAGGGTCTCCGATACGTTGGTAGCCCACTGAACCGAATGTTCTGACGCCTTCCAGCAGCGGGCGATAGAATGTCACCTGAGCACCGTAGTCTGTTTGGCCCGTGCCCAGCCCGTTGGCCGCCGTGGGTATCTTGACGACACCCGCCAGCTCAAACCGCGGCATAATTCGACCTTCCCGAATGAGGATTACCGCCGCTCCCACAGAAACGTCTCCCAAGCCAGACCGACGATTGGTGGGGGTGCCTGCCTGGCCAACGATTTGGCGTGGGCCAAGTGCTCCACTGAGTGTTCCAGGGCCCTCAATATCGACGTATGGTACTGTCACTTCAAGACGCAGCCGATCGAACTGGACCATCGCGGAAGGCGAGATGGAAAATGCCGATGATCCGGTGCTTGTGCAAGAAACGGTAGTGGTCAGCAAACTGCACTTGGCGCTTGTGAGGTAGTCGAACGCTAACGAACCACCCCAGTCAAAGCCACGCTTCGATGATGCTTCAGGGATGTTCATGGAAGGTCCAGGAACCGACTGCGCATGGGCCAACGGTGGCACAATCAGAGGTGACAAGCCGATGGCTAGGTACGCCGCGTTCTTCCAAGCAAAACTGCACAGCTTCTTCATGACATGCTCCCAATGGCGCAGCGATGAACGGACGGCCGAGCGTCCGACGCCCAGCGGCCGATGCTGGATAATCGGCGCCCTAACCTTGAGAGATTTATGCTGAGCGTTAGGTAACGCCCGCCTGCTCCAATACGTTGCATATTTGATCTTGACACCTAATTATTGGCGGCCTCGACGGAGCTGGGCCCGCCCTACCGCCGTAATCCTCCAACTTCCGAGAAGTCGATAGATCAACTTCAACTCTAGGAGCCGCGCTGCATCCGCAGGCCTTACGACGCCTTGTAAGGCACCCTTGGCCACTTCCTTGAGTGCCGTTATTTCCGAATCCGATAGTGCGTCCGTCATCGCAAATTAACGTCGGAACTACGTTGTTGCTCCGCCCAGCCGACCAGTCAGCGGAGGTTTCTTTGCAAACTGTACGTTCTCGGACTTTGGGGGCAACGAGCACTCGGTTAAGTTGGTTCAAATCACCAAGGATGGGTAAGTGGCGCCGGCTGATAATCAACTCGAGGGCGAACTGTGGCAGGTCCTAACGCATGCCTTTGCAAACAGTTTATTCGCTATCGGCTTAGTGATGTTCCTGGCAGGCGCATTTGCGTTTGCCTTTTTGCCTCATCGGAAGATTTGGCTGGCGGTCGCAGCTATAGGTGCCGCTCTCGCAGGAGTCGCATTGGCACTGCACCTGGTCGCATGGTTCTAGTTGGCGCGCGCCTTACGCCCGCTATGGCCGCCGTTGCACGCAATGCGATATCCGCAACGCGTCGTACAGGAAATCTTGTATAGCGCATAATCGAGACTCATTTTACGCCTCGCCATGAAGGGGCTCCAAAGCACAGGAGCTATATCATGGATGACCTTTACGCGCTGGAAGGCGGCGGCTCAGCAACAGCTTGGCAACGAAAAGGCGGGCCGCCGGGCTCACTGCAAAGCAACTGCCCCGCCCCATCCAAGGGAATCTCACGCGGGAAATTGGTGGAGCCAAGCGTCCGCAGCGCGCCGCGCGACAGCGACTTGAAGCTCTGCCATTGCCTGGCAAAGCTATTCTAACTTTTGTCTATCGGTTTATGCCCCGGCACCTGGTGGCGAACCATGTCACCAAGCTCACCTCGGTCCACCATCTGCCCACACGTCGGGCAACGGAAGAAGCTGTCGCCAGGCGCCGGCTCCGGGTTGGTTTTGTCAGTAGGGATCGCTGGTACGCGGTCAATCTCCTGCCATTCGCCGTTCCGCTGAGCCTCGATCACCACCACCGCACCCGCCCGGCTTGCCACAACCGCTTCGCGATGGGCGGTGCGCATGGCCATATTCAGGCTCGAGTCCACCCCCAACGGACGGTCTTTCGGGAACTCGTTCCTGGTTTCAAACAGGCCGTCCGGCGTTTGATGGATGCGGTAGAGGCGGAGCTGCATGGTGACTCAACCAAGTCGAGGCGACAGGGTTCCGTTGTGCCAGTGAATGGCCAGCGCCCAAAACAAAAACGGCGCCCGAAGGCGCCGCTCTCGCAATCCAATTGATCCCATCAGGCCTTCTGCATTTTCTTGCGGCGACGCAATGCTGTCGCAGCCGCTAGCCCGGCACCGAACAGGGAAAGGGTCAGCGGTTCAGGGATTGCCGTACGCGTGTTTTCCAACACAATATTGTCGAGGGCAAAATCGTTGCCGCCCGCGGCGTTGATGTCATTGCGAATGATGACCTGGAACATGTCACCGGCAGTCAGGTTTATCGCGGCCGTGACATCGAAAAATGTGCCGGCATTGGGATAATTCCCTCCGACCGGACCCGGAAGCGTTAAAAACGTCGTGGCAGTCGGCTTCTCGACCCCGTTGACGATAAAAGCAAACAGCAGTTTGGAAGCGGCGCTGGCGTTGGGAAAGTAACTGCTGTTGCAGCAGATGTTCGCGACCGAGGCGCCGAAGGAATAAGAACCGCTGGTGCTCACCGCAACGGCTGCGCTGGTGAAGACGTTGTTCGGAACCGAAGCGGTCGAACCATTGACGATCAGCGCTTTGCCGGTGCCGTTTGTAAAAGCGGCCCAATATGGGTGAACGCTATTGGGATTGTTGGTGATGATTTCGACGCCCTCCGGCAGGCCCGCGTTCGGGCCTGGCGCAACCGCAGTATAATCGGTCGTGAAACTCGGGCTGTTGCCGTCAAAGTCATCCATGTAGAGAACAGCGGCCTGAGCCGGAGCCGCCAAAAGGGCGCCGGCAATGGCGGCGATTGCAAAGCTGGTTTTGATGAATTTCATGGCGTCAATATTCCTTGGTGCGATGATGCACGTTTCCACGCAATGTTCGGGCCGGAGGGAGGATTGCGAGGTTTCGAAGTTTAACGGCTGCACCAAACGTAAAGGCTGGTTACATTAACCAGCGGCGTTCGTTAACAATTTCGCGGCGCGTTCACTTGTCCCGGTCACGCCGCCCAACTGGAGCAGGTCGCGATGTTTCGGGGTGGTCCGTCGAATCCCCCGACAAGTGACCCAGAAACTTTTCGAAAAGAAATAACTCAGCGGTGTGCCGAGTTTGCAATTTGCTGAATGTCCTCAGCCGCCATCCAATATGCGCCTTGCGGAGCCTTCACCCGGACCCGACAAAGAGCCTGGCCGAGCTGGCTCATGTTGGACTGCCAGTGACTTACGCAATCAGCAAGGGTCCCGTCGACAATCGGCGCTGCACCATAAAGGAACAGGCGGGCGGGCAAATCGAGTTCGTTATGGGTCATCGTACCACCTCGGCATTTCGCCGGGATTGCGTAGCAACAGGCGGGCCAACGGCGGGCCAGCTTCGTCAGGACGCTTGATCCGGAGGCCTGCTGTTCCGGCTAAGGTAAATTTGGGAGCATTTTCTCCAGCGTCCCCGATGGAAGCTGCGGCACGTTTTCGCCTATCGCCTTTATGAGTGGCGGTGTGATGTCACGAGCCCGGCCCATGTCGACTATGGCCAACCTGTCCACGATAATCGAGCATCGTGAGATTGCGCTTTGTTTCCTGATGATCGGCGCAACGGCCTCAATAACGAGGGCATGCGCCTGGACGCGCAGCTTTTCAAGACGTGCATTTTCAAGCTGAACCCTCTGCAGCAAGGTGGACATGCGCGTGTCAGTTCCGCCATGCGCGGGGGAGCTGTCGATCAGGCGTTTCTCACTGGTCAGGGCGTCCTGATAACGTTGCTTGATCTGTGAAAACTGAAGGATTGCGCTCTGCCCTACCGCGGAGCGATCAAACACCAGTGCACGGTCGAGAACGCAGGTGGCATAATTGTCTCGCGGGCGGCGCAGCCACGGATCTGCGACAAGCAAGACCATAAAGCCGATTGCGATAACGCCAGCGGCTACACCTACCGCTATCGTCATATCCTTCGTCGCTCGTGCCCGCCCCGGCATTGCTGTCGCCTTTCTTGCAAGCGCTATAAAAGCCGATTTGTCGATCGAACGCAGCCTCTATTGCTTGTGAAGGGTGGACCCGGACACCCAACCATTGGCGCCCTCGGGGGAGCGCGGCTCGCCCGTCCGCCGAGGCCGCCCTGCCGCATCCAGAAATATCTCACGCGGAAAATGGCGGCGCCAGGCGTTCGAGGCCAGGCGCGGCGGCAGCCGAGGGGGTCTCGCCAATTGTCTTGCGCCAAACAAAAACGGCGCCCGAAGGCGCCGCTTTCGCAACCAAATTGATCCGATCAGGCCTTCTGCATCTTCTTGCGACGGCGCAGTGCGGCCGCTCCGGCAAGACCAGCGCCGAACAGTGTGAGGGTCATCGGCTCCGGCACGGCGGCCGGCGCCGCTGTAAACTTTTCGGCATTCACCCTGAAGCTTGCGATCAGCAGTTCCTGCGTGGTCGCGTAACCGCCATCTAGATCGAGGAAGACATAGCTGATACCGCTCGCCCTGCCGACGCTCGCCAGAAAGTCCGCGAAGGTTACATAATGGTTTTGGTTATTATACCCGTTAAAGCCATTGGACTCTACGCGCAGATCCAGCGAGGCGAGATCGGCATAGTTCCCGGTGCTGGAGAACACATTGTTGGGCGACGGGTTCGTGAAGCTGCCGCCACCAAGAGGAGTGCCGAAATACAGATAGGCAGAGCCCGTTTCGGCGGCGTCGAACAGCGTGAAGCGCGGCGAACCCGCACCGAAACTGCCCGTGGTCATATCATAGGTGGCGCTCAAGGTCGTCAGGCCGCCGACAGTGAGGCTACCCGGATCAGCGTGATAGTAGAGGCCGCCATATGGCATGGTGGTCGGGTTGGAAACGATGTCAAAGTTGCCGCCGTTTACGGTGGTGCTGCCATAGGTTCCGAAGACCCAGCGGCGCTGGCCGGCACAGCAGCAAGGACGGAAAACAGGACGGCCGCGCAAAGCGATGCCGGAATGGAAAATTTCATAAAGGTTCCCTCTTTTTTTGTGGCTAACAATTAGCAACGACCATGCCAGTTTCGTCAACGAGAGAAAGCCCGGGACAATTTGTATCAGAGTGTGGCCGTGTAAGAGGGGCTTACAACTGCTGTTGATTTTGATCTTGCCAATACGTACAAATCAGCATCGCTCTTCACCGACCCGTGCGGACAAGATCGACAAACCGGCGCCAGGCAGCCTTCGGCACAAGTCGTTTCTGATCGGACGGCATCCGGTCGTCCAACATCGTGGCGGCCAGCAGCTGCACGGCCTTTGACGCTTTTGTTTTGTGACCGGCGTCGAACGGCGGCTGCGAGTCGTATTCGATCACCAATTCACCAGCCAGCCAAAGCGCCAGATCTATCCCCGCAGAAATCCCAGCCGCCGTCACGATCTTGCCGTCGTGCACCACGCGCGGGCCAGGATCCGGTTCCGCTTGATTCGTCATAAAAGCGTGCTGCTGACGCGCGATTATGTCGGTGCATCGCGCGAAAGAATCGCCATGAAATCTCACAGCCTGCACATGCTGATCGTTCTGTCCGTCGCCCTCTGCATGGCCGTCGGCACGCTTTCGAGCCATACCGCGTCCAGGCCCCGGATCGCCGCCGTCTCGGCACAATAGGCGGCCTCACTTGTATTGGCCCGCCGGCAGCGCCATTTTCAGGCGATGCCCACCCTTTCATCACGCCAGACCGAGCTGATCGCCAAGGCCCTGGCCGAGCCGCGCCGGGTGGAGATTCTCAAGCAGATCGGTTCCTGCGACGGCACCACGCCCTGCAGCGCGCTTAGCGCCGGCAATGACATCACCCCCGCCACCCTCTCCCACCACATGAAGGAGCTGGAGAATGCGGGACTGGTCATCGTCACCCGCGAGGGCAAGTTCGCGCATCTGAAGCTGAACCGGCCGGTACTGGACGCCTACCTGGCACAACTGGCCAAGATATAGTCCTCCCCCGCGCGCGCGTCAGCGCGCTTGCATGGGGGAGGTGCCCGTAGCAGCGCTTGCGATGCGAAGGGCAGAGGGGGAATCTAGGGCGTCGTTGCCGGCACGCTTTGGGAATTGGGCTGGGCGCCGCCATTGCCGCCGCCGCTGGAGCCTGCCGTCACGGCAATCACCGCGATGATGGCGCCGCCGGCACCCAGCAGCGCCAGTCCTGTATGTCCCTGCTCCTGCTGCGCGGCGCGGACGCCGGCCGACTTGCCTGGGTTAAGCGGGCCGGGATGGGGCGGGCCCGGCTTGGGGGGCACAGCCTTGTGCGCCGCCGCGCCGGCTGGAAGCGGCCCGGCCGCGTTATCGGCCAGCGCGGCTGGTGTCAGCAGCGCCCAGCCGGCCAGCAAGGCCATCAAAAATCTGATCCCGTAATTCACGTGCGCTCTCTTAAGCGCTTATTCCATCTTGTCAATTTGACGAAATTGCGACAACCGGCAAAAGCCGCGCCCACCCCTTGAAAGCCCCGCTTGTCGTTATGATGTTTGTCTAACTGTCGAAACATCAAAGGAGACATTCGATGAGCAAACTTCAAGGCAAGGTGGCGGTGGTGACCGGGGCTTCAAAGGGCATCGGCGCCGGTATCGCCCGGGCGCTGGGGGCTGCGGGCGCCTCCGTGGTGGTGAATTATGCCGGCGACAAGGCCGGCGCCGACAAGGCGGTGGCCGACATCAAGGCCAAGGGCGGCAAGGCCATCGCGGTGCATGGCGATGTGTCCAAAACCGACGATGTGGCGCGGCTGTTCGACGAAACCAAAAAGGCCTTCGGCAAGCTGGACGTGCTGGTGAACAATGCCGGGGTGTTCAACTTCGCGCCCATCGAGCAGACCACCGAGGCCGATTTCCACCGTCACTTCAACATCAATGTCTGGGGCACCCTCAGTGCGACCCGCGAAGCCCTGCCGCTGTTCGGGCCGGAGGGCGGCAGCATCATCAACATTTCGTCGGTGGTCAGCCGCATGGGTATTCCCGGCTCGTCCGTCTATGCCGGCACCAAAGGCGCGGTGGACACCATCACCCAGGTGCTGGCGTCGGAACTGGGCCCGCGCAAAATCCGCGTCAACTCGATCAATCCGGGCATGGTGGAAAGCGAAGGCACCCATACCGCCGGCTTCATCGGCGGCGATTTCCAGAAGACTATCGAAGCGCAGGCCCCGCTGGGCCGCATCGGCCAGCCGGAAGACATCGCCAAGGTCGCTGTCTTCCTGGCCAGTGACGAAGCGGGCTGGCTGACCGGGGAGCGTATTTCGGCCTCCGGTGGCCACCGCTAGGGCACCGCGCCGGTGACCGGGGCCTCCCTTCGCGCTTCGCGCTCGAAGAGGGGCCAGCTTCTGTAAGCTCGCTACGCTCGCTAACAGAAGCTAGGCCAGCGTATTTCGGCCTCCGGCGGCCATCGTTGAATGTTCCGCATGCCCCGTCTAAAAGCGGGGCATGCGTTTTACAAACAAGCATGTGGTGGTGACGGGCGCGGCCTCCGGGCTTGGGCTGGCGATTGCAAAGGCCGCCCAGGCCGAAGGCGCCGCCATCACCGCCATCGACCGCGTCGCGGCGCCGTTCGAGAACAGCCGCATCTGCGACATCTCCGACGAAGACCAGGTGCGGCGCGCCTTGTCGGAATTGCCGCGGCTGGACGCAGTGGTGAACAGCGCCGGCATCGCCCGCCGCGCCAAGGTCGATGAAACCGACATGGCCGATTTCGACGCGGTGATGGCGGTGAATGTGCGCGGCGCCTTTCTTGTGTCCAAACACGCCCTGCCCCATTTGCGCACCTATGGCGGGGCGATCGTGCATCTGTCGTCCGGCGTGGCCACCACCGGCACCCGCAACCGCGCCGCCTATACCGCCAGCAAGGGCGCGGTCTTGTCGCTGACCCGCAACATGGCGCTGGACTATGCTGCCGACAAAGTGCGGGTGAACTGCATCTGCCCCGGCTTCGTCAACACGCCGCTGCTGGCCAGCCTGCCGCCGGAGAAGAAAGCCAAGCTGGCGGCGCTGCATCCCCTGGGCCGGATGGGCGAGCCCGAGGAGATCGCGCATATGGCGCTGTTCCTGATCTCCGACCAGGCCCAGTGGATCACCGGCCAGGCCATTGCGGTGGATGGCGGCTATAATATCGGCCATGGCGAAGACATCTGAGCGCCGACACACTTAGGACAAGACTGCCCTGCAGACAGGGCCTTAAACTGGCCTTTTACTGGATGCTCCGTCCTTGACCGCCCTGATTGACGCCCGCACCCTTCCCACCGGCACGGTGCTCCAAACCGATCTTGCGATCATCGGCGGCGGGCCGGCCGGCATCGCGCTGGCGCTGTCGCTGGCGGGCAGCAAGCTGAATGTGGTGCTGCTGGAATCCGGCGGCATGAATTTCGATCCCGCCATCCAGAAGATGTATTCCGGCGCCGAAACCGGCGTGCGCTATGCGCCGCTGGACGCCGGGCGTCTTCGCCAGTTGGGTGGCGGCACCAATCACTGGGGCGGCTGGTGCCGTCCGATGGACGCGATCGATTTCGAGGCGCGGGACTGGGTGCCGCATTCGGGCTGGCCCATTTCGCGCAAGACGCTGGAACCCTATTTTCCGCGGGCGCAGGCGCTGGTGGAAGCCGGTCCCTGGATCTACGACCAGAAGGGCGATGCCGACAATGCCGCGGAAGGCTCGGTGCTGCCGCTGAGCGGCGGTGGGCTCTATACCAGCTGGTTCCAGTTCTCCAAGATGCGCGGCGACATATTGCCGACCCAGTTCGGCAACCGCTATCAGGACGATCTGAAGCGCGCGCCCAACATCAAGCCGCTGCTGCACGCCAATGTCACCGCCATTCGGCTGGGTGCGAATACCAAGCAGGTCGAGCAGCTGGATGCCGCCACCTTGACCGGCAAGCATTTCACCGTGAAGCCGCGCTTTGTGGTGCTGGCCTGCGGCGGGATAGAGAATGTGCGCCTTCTTCTTGCGTCCAATGATGTGATGAAAAACGGCATCGGCAACCAGAACGACCTTGTTGGGCGCTTCTTCGCCGACAATCCGATTCCGCGCGACGTCGCCACGGTGGTGAATTTTGCCGGCCCGCTGGCGCCGTTCTATGGCGCCAACCAGAATCTGCCCGACGGCACCATCATGCGCGCCACCTTCGCCCCCACCGCCCAATTCTGCCGCAGCGCTAGGGTGGGCGGATCGCTGAGCACCATCGAACAACCGGCGGAGCTGGACGAAACCGGCAAAACGGCGGTGATCACCACCGCGCTGGCGCTTGGGGTAGAGGCGTCCAACGCCAAAGCCTATTCGCTGGGCTGTGGCATAGAGCTGATGCCAGATCCCGAACGCCGCGTAACCTTGAGCGGCGAGAAGGATGCATTGGGGTTGCCGCGGCTGAAGCTGAACATGCGCATCGCCGATGAGGATTTCACGCGCTTCAACCGCACCATGACCGAGTTGGGCCGCCAATTATTGGCCAGCAAGGCGGGCATGTTGCGCATCAACTGCCACACCAGGGAAGACTGGATGACGCGGATGGACTGGGGTCACCATCACCTGGGCACCACCCGCATGAGCGCCGATCCCAAGCAGGGCGTGGTCGATGCCGATCTGCTGGTGCATGGCATGGGCAATCTTTACATCGCCGGCAGCGGCACCTTCCCCAGCTACAGCGCCTCCAATCCCACCCTGAACCTGGTGGCGCTGACCCTGCGGCTGGGCGATCACCTGAAAAAGGTGATGGCATGAAGCGCAGAACTGTCATCGCCGGCGTGGCGGCGGCGGGCACCGCGGTGGCGGCTGGGCTCTACCGCTTCACCGACCTGTTCGTGAAGCGCTATCCGCCGACGCCCTATGACGATCTGCTGGTGCAACTGGTGGACCGCCGGCAGGCTGCGCGGCTGGGCACGCATGTCGCGGGCGCTCCCGACGCCGCGCATCTGGCGGCACAACTGCGTGCCGCACTGAAGCCGGGCAGCCTGGGCGTAACCGCCGAAGCCGAAGTCGCGGCCGGCCGCACCATGGAAGTGGATGGCTGGGTACTGCCGCAGACCATCGCCCAGCTGTCGGCGCTGGCGTCTAAGGTCTGAGCGCCGGGATCAGCCCGCGCAGGGAATTGCCGAAATAAACCTCACCCTCCAGGTCGTGCGGCGTCAGCACCGCCTCGCGCGCCTTTCCGGCTGCGATGAATTCGGCACGCAGGCGGCCATCCAGGACGCTTGCCTCCAGCGGCGGTGTCAGCAGCATGGTATCGCGCTGGATAAAGATGTTGCTGCGGGCCCCTTCGGTGAGTTCGCCGCGCTGGTTGCAGAAGATCACTTCATCCGTGCCCAGCCGCTTGACCTCGTCTTCGTACAAGCCGCGCCAGTTGGTCTTGTGCCGCAGCAACAGGTCGTCGCTGTTGGTGTGTTCCGGCGAGACAGCATAGGTCCAGTTCGCGGGATTGGGCGGCAGGTCATGCGCGCTGGCGCGATGCTCGCCTGCTTCATCCAAGGTCAGGCGGACACGCAGCGGCCCTGCCCGGCCCGCCACGGCTTGTTCCAGCGCCACCGTGGCGGCAGCGGCATCAAAGGTGAGGCCAAACACAGAGGCGGAGTTTTCCATCCGCGCCAGGTGGCTTTCCAGCCGGATGAACGTGTTTTCAAACCGCAATGTCTCGATCAATTCCAGCGGCAAGCGCGCCGCCTCAAAGAAGCGCGCCTTGAGCAGGCATTCGGCATATTCGCTGTCCGCTGATGAGTCCTGCACCACCCCGCCGCCTATGCCCAACTCGCCCTGGCCGCCTTGAATGGTCAAAGTGCGGATGGCGACATTGAAACGCGCCGAAAATTGATTGTTGGGGGCCGGCGCAAAATGCCCGATGGCGCCGCAATAGGCGCCGCGTGGCGACGATTCCAGTTCGCGCAGGATTTCCATGGCGCGGATCTTGGGCGCGCCGGTGACCGAGCCGCAGGGAAACAGCGTCCGCAGGATTTCAGCGATGCCCGCTTCCTCGCGCTTCTTCGCCGTCACGGTGGAGACCATGGCATGCAAGGTGGGATAGCTCTCGACCTTGAAAAGGTCCGAAACCTCAACGCTGCCTTTCTGCGCAATGCGGCTGAGATCGTTGCGGATCAGATCCACGATCATCAAATTCTCGGCGCGGTTCTTGGCCGAGGCCGCCAGCGCTTCGCGTTCAGCCCTGTCATCGCCGCCGCGCGGCGCGGTGCCTTTCATCGGCCGCGCCGTCAGTGTGCCGTCCGCGGTGAGATCGAAGAACAGCTCCGGCGACAGGCTCAAAATCTGGCGCTCCCCGTCATCGATGAAGCCGCAATGGCCTGCGCCGCTCGTGGCGCGCAACTGCTCGTACAGCGCCAGGGCCTCGCCAGCGAAGGCGAAGCGGGCGCGAAAGCTGAGATTGGCCTGATAGATGTCGCCCGCCGCGATGTACGCCTTCACGCGCGCGAAACGGGCCGCATAAGCCGCCGCATCCCATTCGGGCCGCAGCGCCCCGGCGTAGGCCCGCCCCTGCGGCTCGGGCGCATGACCATCTGGCGCCGCGAATACCCCCAGCCGCAGCAATGGACCGGTTGTCCCGGCCAGCCTGGGCTCCAGGGCATAGCCCAGCTCATAGCCCAGCCAGCCGGCGACATGCCGGCCCTGCCCCAAGGCCGCCACCACGGCCGCCAGAGCCGCCGGGACCTCCTCGGCACGATCGGCCGCAATCACGCCAAAGGGGGCGCGAAAAACCCGGCGGGAACCGTCGTCCAGGATGACCAGCATGGCGCGGTTGTGCCCGCCCCGGCCCCCCGGTTCAACCATCCCGGTCGACCACAACCTGTGGTTGATTTGGTCCAAAATCACATCTTGAACTGCGTTCCGCGCACCCCATTTTTGTTCTACCGGCCGCCCATGATGGGGACCGGACAGCCGCTCAAAGGAGGGCTGGACATGAACAGGCACACGACATTCGCGAGCCCCTATCTGCTGGGCTTCGAGCATCTGGAAAGGCTCTTGGAACGCACCGCCCGCGGGTCGAGCGATTCCTATCCGCCGTACAATATCAAGGCTTTTGACGACGGTTCGCTGCGCATTACCCTAGCGGTGGCGGGCTTCTCGCAGGAGGAGCTCAGCGTCACCGAAGAGGACCGCCAACTGGTGGTGCGCGGCAAGCAGGCGGAGGCCGACGGCAAAACGTTCCTTCACCGGGGCATCGCGGCGCGACAATTTTTGCGCAGCTTCGTCTTGGCCGATGGCATCGAAGTCACCGCTGCCGCGTTGCAAAATGGATTGTTGAAGATCCATTTGGCCCGAAAACAGGTCCAGCCAAGCGTGAGGGTCGTAGATATCAGTATTGGAGACATGCCATGAGGGACAGATTTGTTGAGAGCGACGAGATGGAAGACCGGAATTTCCTGGCCGGTCGCATCGCCTATATCAAGCCCACGGGCAGCGAAGAGGCCCATCGCCTCGGCCTGATCCCGGCCAACATCGATCTACCAGCCGGCATGAAGCTCTATGTCCTGCATGCCGAGGACGGCAGCGTCCTGGGCTTCACCGATGGCTATGCCAGCGCGTATGGCGCGGCGGTGCAGAACGAACTGACGCCGGTCAGTGTCCACTAGGCGGGCGTAGCTGAAAAACAGAAAGCCGCGGGATTTCAGTCCCGCGGCTTCTTTGTTTAAGGTGGCGGCATGCGCCACAAACTGATTGCCCTCGCCTTTCTCGTCATCGCTGCACCTGTCTGGGCGCAAGAAGCCCAACAGGCCCCACCGCCTGCTGAACCCGCGCCCGTGCCGCTGGCAGTGACCCAGGCGCCGGTCAATCCGCCCATGACCGGGCCGCAGCTTCTGATCTCGACTTCCATGGGCGACATCACCCTGCAGCTGGATTCCGTGCGCGCGCCCAAGAGCATCGCCAATGTCCTGCGCTATGTGAAGGAAAAGCATTACGACGGCACGGTGTTCTACCGGGTGGCCAAGGGCTTTGTGATCCAGATGGGAAGCTGGGAGGCCAACGGCAAAGGCCGCGGCATCCATTTGGGCCCGGTGCCGCTGGAAGCCAATAACGGCCTCAGCAACCTGCGCGGCACGGTGGCCCTGGGACGCGAGGAAGCGCCCGACACCGCCAAGGCGGAGTTCTATATCAACCTGGCCGACAACACGCCCCTGGACCACAAAGCGGATGATCCCGGAAACTCGACCGGCTATGCCGTGTTCGGCCAGGTGACCTCGGGCATGGATGTGGTGGACGCGATCGGCCAGGTGCCGACGGGCGACAATGGCCCGATGCAGGGTCAGGCGCCGATCACGCCGATCACCGTGAAGAAAGTGACGTTGCTGAAGTAGTTCAGGCCGCCGAAGACGCCGCGCCGTTTTTCTCACCCGTGAGGATGGCGTACATCACTTCGGCCGACCTGGCGGCGCGCAGCTTCTCGCACACCGCCTTGTCGCGCAGCAGGCGCGATACCCGCGCCAGCGCCTTGAGATGGTCGGCGCCGGCATTTTCCGGGGCCAGCAGCATGAACACCAGGTCGACAGGCTGGCTGTCCACCGCCTCGTAATCGATGCCGTTTTCCAGGCGCGCGAAGATGCCGGTGATGGTCTTGGCTTCGGCCATGCGGCCATGGGGAATGGCGATGCCGGTGCCGACACCGGTGGTGCCCAGGCGCTCGCGTTCCACCAGGGTCTCGAAGATGCGGCGCTCGGACAGGTGGGTGAGGCCATGGGCCCGCGCCGCCAGTTCCTGCAGCAGCTGCTTCTTGGACTGCGCTTTCAGGCCGGCGACAACGGCATCGGGCGCGAGCAGATCGGCGATATTCATCAATGATCCTGGTGAGATCCGTCCGCGTACGGCGTACGTCGGCGGGGTAAGTCTGCCCTGGTCCGCCGGGCCCCTGCTCAAAAGCGGCGGGTTCATAGGCCGCCCCCCCGGTAATGTCAATCTTGACTTAAATTCAGTCCGTTAGCGGCTGGCATAGGCGGGAGATTCACCGGCTTTCAGCCGGCGGCGTTCCACCGAAGATGGGATTCGCAGGGCCTCGCGATACTTGGCGACGGTGCGGCGTGCGATGTTCACGCCGTCTGCGGTGAGCAGCGCCACGATGCGGTCGTCGGACAGGATCTCGCGCGGCGCCTCATTGTCGATCATTTCGCGGATGCGGTCGCGCACCGCTTCGGCCGAGTGGGATTCGGCGCCATTCGACGACTGGATGGAGGCGGTGAAGAAGTATTTCAGCTCGAACAGCCCGCGCGGGGTGGAAATATACTTGTTGGAGGTGACGCGGCTGACCGTGGATTCATGCATCGAGATCGCGTCGGCGATGATGCGCAGGTTCAACGGCCGCAGGTGGCGCACGCCATGGGTGAGGAAGGCGTCCTGGTGGCGCACGATCTCGCTGGCCACCTTCAGGATGGTGCGGGCGCGCTGGTCCAGGCTTTTCACCAGCCAGTTGGCGGTATTGAGACAATCGGCGAGATAGTTCTTGCTTTCCTTGTCGCGGGCATTCTTGGACACGGTGCCGTAATAGCGGTTGTTGACCAGCAGGCGCGGCAGGGTGTCGGTGTTGAGCTCGATCAGCCAGCCGCCATCGGGACCGACCTTCACGAACACATCCGGCACCACCGGGGTCACCGGCTCGCTGCCGAAGGCTAGGCCAGGCTTGGGATTGAGCTGGCGGATTTCGGAAATCATGTCGGCAATGTCTTCGGCGTCCACGCCGCACAGCGCGGTCAGCTGGCCCATGTCGCGGCGGGCGACCAGGTCCAGCCGGGTCATCAGCGCATCCATGGCCGGATCGAGCCGGTCCTTGGCTTTCAGCTGCAGCGACAGGCATTCGGCCAGGTCGCGGGCGCCCACGCCCACCGGATCGAACCCGTGCAGCACGCCCAGCACCGCCTGAACATCCTCGATTTCGCAGCCCAAGCGCGTGGCGACATCCATCAGGTCGGCGCGCAGGTAACCGGTCTCGTCCACAGAATCGATCAGCGCCATCAGGATCATGCGATCCTCGGGCAGCAAGGCGGCGATGGAGAGCTGGGCTTCCAGGTGATCCTTGAGCGAGGCTTCGGCGGCGACGGACGATTCCAGCCCATCCTCGCCTTCATAGGCGTTGCCGGACTTCACCGTGGTCCAGTCGGTCAGCGAGCCGGACTGCGGCCCCTCCGCCGACTTGGTGACCTGGTCGGCGTCATACATGTTGTCACGCGCGGCCTCGTCCATGTCGGACGTCTTGGAGAAGTCGTCGCGGCTCAGCGCCTCGTCGGCGCGTTCGCCGATGGGTTCGGCAACCGGGCCGGCTTCCGCATCGCCGGTCACGGCGGCGGCGGCGTCATCGCGCTCCAGCAGCGGGTTCTTTTCCAGCTCGGACTCGCAATATTCGGCCAGTTCGACATTGGACAGCTGCAGCAGCTTGATCGCCTGCTGCAATTGGGGCGTCATGACCAGCGACTGGCCCTGGCGTATCTCTAGTCTTTGCCCAACCCCAGCCATGGCGCGCCCTAGAGCGAGAACTTTTCTCCGAGATAGACGCGCCGCACATCGCGGTCGCTGACGATCTCGGTCGGGGTGCCTTCTTTCAGCACCTGGCCATCATGGAGAATATAGGCACGGTCGATTACATCCAGCGCGTCGCGGACATTGTGATCGGTGATTAGCACGCCGATGCCGCGGTCTTTCAGATGTTTGACCAGGTCGCGGATTTCGCCCACCGCGATGGGATCGATGCCGGCGAACGGTTCGTCCAGCAGGATGTAGGAAGGATGGGTCGCGAGGCAGCGCGCGATCGCGACGCGGCGGCGTTCGCCGCCCGACAGCGCCACGGCGGGGGTGTTGCGGATATGGGTGATGCCGAATTCGGCCAGCAGCGATTCCACCATGGCCTCCAGGCGGGCGCCGTCCGGCTCCAGCAGTTCGGCGGTGGCGCGGATATTCTGTTCGGCGGTAAGGCCGCGGAAGATCGAGGCTTCCTGCGGCAGGTAGCCGATGCCCAGGCGGGCGCGGCGATACATGGGCAGCTTGGTGATGTCATGACCGTCCACTTCGATCGAGCCGGTGTCGGCGGCGATCAGGCCGGTGATCATGTAGAAGCAGGTGGTCTTGCCGGCGCCGTTGGGACCCAGGAGGCCCACCAC
Source organism: Alphaproteobacteria bacterium (assembly GCA_013697055.1). Taxonomy (GTDB): domain Bacteria; phylum Pseudomonadota; class Alphaproteobacteria; order Micropepsales; family Micropepsaceae; genus Rhizomicrobium. The sequence goes on along the minus strand of JACCXK010000101.1, from coordinate 69,980 downwards.
TTCGCCACGCTTTAACGAAAGGCTAACCGAACGCACCACGGGACGCTTGTTGAAGCTTTTGCCGATGCGCGAAACCACCAGCCCTTTGCCGCCTTCGACAAGGCGCAGGCCTTCCTCGGCATTTTCGCCGCTATTTTGCTGGTTTTCCGGGCTTGTCTCGGTCATTGGCAAGAACCATGCCTGTTTGTGTTTAAAGAACCATGAAAGCTAATTGGAGTTGGGAATGAACACACCCTGCACCCGCGTGTTGCCGGTCGTGGTGCCATTGGGCCCCGGCGTCTTTGCGCCCCCGCCCAGCAAAGCCTGGCCGGTGTTGAGATTGACGGTGAGCTGGGCGCCGCGCATCACGGTCGTGCCCTTTTTCATCACCACATTGCCCGTCATCAACAAGGTGCGCGGCACCACCGAATAAATGCCGTTGTCGCCGGTGACGGTGCCGGACTTGGGTGAATCCACCACCACATTGCCGTTGGCGAACACCTTGTCGAGCTTGCTGTTGGTTGTGGAAAGCTTGACCGTGTTGGCGCGCAGCTTCATGTCGCCCTGGGTGATCAGGACGTTGCCGGAATAAGTGCCGGTCTTGGCGTTGAGATCGGCCTGGAAACTGTCGGACGAAATATTCACCGGGGCATTGCTGCCCTGGGCCACGGGCGCGGCGGCCTGGAGCGTGCCGGTGGCCGCGGCGCCGGCTGCGAAAGCGGCGAGGAAAGCGAAAACCGTCTTCATTTCCTGGTTCCGAATAACGTCATCTGCACATGACCGCTGAGGGTGAGGATGTCGGTGGCGCGATCAGCATGGAATTCGTCGGCGCGCAGAGTGCCGTTGGGGCCGTGCCCGGTCACCGGCTCATGGCCATGGATCACATTCTGCTTGAGGTTGGCCGAAGCGCTCTTGCTGTGCAGCTCATAGCCGGTGGCGGTGAAGACATCGATGCCGCCGGTCAGTTCCAGCTGGCCGCTGGTCATGTCCACCATGCCGCTGCGGGCACGGGCATTGATCCAGTTCTTGCTGTCCAGCGCCAGGTCGGCTTCCAGATTCTTGAGGCTGGCCTTCTTGGAATTGTGGGCATCCTGCACCGCCATGTCGGCGGTGATGACATAGGGATTGCCCTTGGAGTCCGCGCCGGTGAGGCGCGGCTTCATCATGGCCAGGTCATTCTCGACGCGGCCCAGCCGCTCATAGGACACCTGCAGCTGGCGCGGCAGGCGCTGGACGAAGAAGAAGGCCAGCACCGCGGCGATGATCAGGAAGGCGCCCAGCGACAACAGCCGCTTCATCATGGCGACGAAGCGCGAATAACGCAGGGCTTCCAAGGCGGTGGTGCGCACGCGCGCCGACCAGTCATAGCTTGTCGCAGAAGAACTGGGCGCCGATGGATCGCGTTCCACCATGCTCATGCGATTCCCGCGGCGACGCAGTCATGGATGTGAATCACCCCCAACGGCGCCGGCGAATCCGCGGCCACCACGAAGAGCTGGGTGATCTTCTTTTCGGTCATCAGCGCCAGCGCCTCCGCGGCCAGCTGATCGGGACGGGCGACCTTGGGGCCGGCCGTCATCACCTCGCAGGCCTTGCGCCTGGCGATATCGTCGCCGGCATGGCGGCGGATGTCGCCATCGGTGACGATGCCCGCCAGGGCGCCGTCCTTGTCCACGATGCCGACGCAGCCCAGCCGTCCCGACGCCATGGTGAGCAACAACGCCGGCACCGGCGTGTCAGGGCTCGCCAGCGGCACCGCATCGCCCGAGTGCATCAGGTCGCAGACGCGGATCAGGGCGCGGCCCAGGCTGCCGCCCGGATGCAGGTCGCGGTACTGGTCGGGGGAAAAGCCCTTGCGCTCCATCAACGCCACCGCCAGCGCATCGCCCAGGCTCAGCATCATGGTGGTGGAGGTGGTGGGGGCTAGGCCCATGGGACAGGCTTCGGGGGCGCGCGGCAGCAGCAGCGGCACGTCGGCCGCCTTGATCAGGGTGGAGTCGGGATTGGCGCCGATGGCGACAATCGGAATGCGATGGCGCTTGGCATAGGTGATCAGGTCGGACAGTTCGGCCGTCTCCCCGCCCCAGGACAGCAACAACAGCGCGTCCTGGCGGGCGATGGCGCCCATGTCGCCGTGGCTGGCTTCGGCGGGATGGACGAAATGGGAGGGCGTGCCGGTGGAAGACAGCGTGGCGGCGATCTTGCGCGCCACATGGCCGGACTTGCCCATGCCGCTGACGATAATCCGGCCCTTGGCCTGCAGCATCACGCCCACCGCGCGGGTGAAGTCGCCGTCCAGCTGCTCCGCCAACTGGGCCAGGGCCTGGCTGGCCGTGGTCAGCACCCGGCGGGCCGCACTCAGGTCGGCATCCGACACCGAATGCAAAGGGGCCTTGGACAATGTCATGTAAGCCTTTGGTACCATTTATATATTTCGGCTTCCCGCTTACCCCGCTCCCCGTTACGGCGGCGTTAAGCGAATTTCGTGCCAAGTTTCGCCCGAAACCGCACTTAGGGCAAGGCGGGGGGCAAGGCGGGGCCGCAAGTCAGCCCGTGCCGCGGCCCCTGGCGACCGGCGGAGGCGGCGGGCTGTCATCCGGCGGCGGGTCGTTGTGATACTCGATGCTCTGGATGCGGCAGATGCGCTGGGCGGCCTCGTCGGTCGAAGAATAGATGCTGTCGCCCCGCGTCAGGCAGGCATAGGGACTGGGATTGAGTGTGATGAAACCCAGCGACGGCTTGATCTGCAACAGGGTGCAGACCGACGCGAAATTCAGCCGGTATTGGCGATGCTGGCGGTCGATCACGATCAGCATGCGGGCGCCATGCACCAGCACGAATTCGGAGACAGCGCCTTTTTGCAGGCAGGGCATGCCGGTGAGCGGAGGAACATTCTGCGCCGCGGCCGGCAGGATCATCGCAAGACTGAAAAGCAGGACCGCGCGGCAAGCCATGGCGACCTCCGTCAATGCGCGAAGATATCCACTTCTTCCCAGCCTTTGAGATCCAGGGCGGCGCGGCTGGGCAGGAAATCAAAACAGGCCTGGGCCAGCTCGGTGCGCCCTTCGCGCGCCAGCATCGCATCCAGCATGGCCTTGAGCTGATGCAGATAGGCGACGTCGTTGGCGGCATAGGCCAGCTGTTTTTCGGTCAGCGATGCGGCGCCCCAATCCGAGGATTGCTGCTCCTTGGACAGGTCCACGTTGAGCAGTTCGCGCACCAAATCCTTCAATCCGTGCTTGTCGGTGTAGGTGCGCACCAGCTTGGAGGCGATCTTGGTGCAATAGATGGGCTTGCAGTCCACCTCCAGATGTTGCCGGAACATGGCGATGTCGAAGCGGGCGAAATGAAACAGCTTGGTGACCTTGGGGTCGGCCAGCAGCTTCTTGAGATTGGGGGCGCCATACTGGCCCGCCGCGAACTGTACCGCATGGCAGACCCCGTCGCCCGACGACAATTGCGCCAGGCACAGCCGGTCGCGCTGGGGGTTCAGGCCCAGGGTCTCGGTGTCGATAGCGACGACGGAACCCAGGTCCAGCCCGTCCGGAAGGTCGCCCTGATACAGCTTGATCTTCATGGCGCTCCAATAGCGCAGAGGCCCGTTAATTAATAGAGTAAGCCGATGCAGGCTTGGGCGGAAAGGATAAGGAAAGACGGGGGACCGGGGGTCCTGCTGTCGGTGTTGCTGCATGGCCTCCTGGTGCTGATGGCCCTGTGGTACCTCGGCCATCGCCCGGCCCTGACCGATGACCAGTTGCGCGCCCTGCCGGTGGAGCTGGTGATCGGCGGCACAATGAGCCAGGGCGCCAGCACGGCGCCGGCGGCGCGGCTGCAGGTGGCGCGGGCGCATCCCGAAAGCGCGCCGGTGGCGGAAGGCACACGCCCCAATGCCACCCACGAACCCGAAGATGAATTGTCGGCAAAGCTGCGGGCGCTGGCGCAACTGAAAAGCAGCGACACCGCCCTGCCCAATGCCGACAACAGCGCCGCGCCGGGCGGTTCCGGCGACGGCAGCGGCGAAGGCAATTACGCCCTCAAGGACTTCATCCGGGCGCAGATCCTGCGGCGCTGGCTGCCGGACCTGTCCATTCCCGGGGCGCGCAACATGCCGGTGCTGGTGCGGATACGCTTGCTCAAGAGCGGGGCGATCGACGATGTCACGATCGTGGACCAGCAGCGCTTCCATGTGGACTCGGCCTTCCGCAACATGGCGCTGTCGGCGCGCGACGCCGCCCTGCTGGCTTCGCCCATCCAGATTCCGGGGACGCGCTATGAGAAGACGCAAACGCTGACGATCAACCTCGATCCCAAGGCTGTGCTGCGCTGATGGGTGATCGGCCGCGTTCGGCTCGAAGCAGACATTCGCTCACCACGGCGATCCGGCTTAGCTTGAAACAGCCTGACCGGCAGCCAATACCTTCCGCGCGCATTCATTATGGCTTAGCGTATCGCGGGTTCTTGGGAGGATGTCATGCACAAAGGTTCTTGCCTTTGCGGCGCTGTGCGCTTTGAAGTCCTGGGAGATTTACGCCAGCCTGATGCCTGTCACTGCTCCCAATGCCGAAAGCATTCCGGCCACTTCTTTGCATCCACCGACGTTCCGCGTACGGCGATCAAGGTACACGGTGACAAAAATGTCTCTTGGTATCAATCCTCCAAGAAAGTACGGCGAGGGTTTTGCTCCGTCTGTGGTTCTTCGCTCTTCTGGGACGCACCGCTCAAGGATTGGACCAGCGTCGCCATGGGTGCCTTCGACAAGCCAACCGGTACGCGCTTAAAAATGCACATCTACGTTGGCGACAAGGGTGACTATTACGAAATAGGCGATGGCCTACCACAAAATCAGCAGTAGGCCCCTGGCGCAGAATGCCTCATTATAGACGGCCAAAGCGCTTGACGGCTTCCTGGAGGGAGCGAAGCTTTTCGATATAGCCGTACATGGAATGCTCGGTCTGATCGAGCGCCTGCGCCTTGACCAGTGTTTCGGCGGCGATGTCCTTGGGGATCGTCACGACGCCGTCAGCGTCTCCAATGACGATGTCGCCCGGCGTGACGCGGACGCCGCCGGCTGTCACCGGCACATTGCCCGTCGCACGGTAATGCCCGACCGAAGTGGACGGCACGATTCCCGTGGCATAGACGGGGAAGCCGATCTTGCGGAGATACGAGACGTCGCGCACGCCGCCGTCGATCACCGCGCCGGAAAATCCCCGCGCGTTCATCGCCGTGGCCATCAGCCCGCCGATACCGGCGATGTCGTCGCCATCCTGGACCACCATCACATAGACCGAATTCGGGGCCGCTGTGTCGAGCACGACCTGCATCGGCACCACCGCGGCGGGCGCGCTGCCTTCTACTTTGTCCATTTGGACCGTCACGGCGAAGCCCGCAAACTTGCCGTCGGAGATCGCATGGATCTTGTGCGACATGAAGGAACGCTTGTTGTAAAGCTGTTCCAGCGCATCCGAGACGGAGGAGACCTCCACATGACGATAGGCGTCGATCAGAAGGGCCGGATTGGCGGCATAGGTCTTTGCATCCGGCAAAGGCTGGGCGACAACGCCGCCGACAAGTCCTATCAGCAGCCCACCAACAACAAACGGGATGGACTTTCTTGTCCGTAACGCGTTGCGCAATTTTTCATCCTCCAACGGCCGGCCTTCTCGGGAACCGGTCAGCCAACAGCGCGCAGCATAACGGCACCCACGGGACGGGGGAAGACTGCGATCGCCACGACATCAAACCATGTTCTCGCGCCGCAGGGCGTGAGGGTCTGGCCGATTGGGGAAGCGCTATTTCACCCAGTCCCGCTTGAAGCGGTAGCCGAGTGTGACGACGATGGCGACGAAGGATGCACCGATAAAGGCGGTGCCCAGGGAGCCGAAGATCGTTGCCAAAGTCACCCCGATGACCGGTATCGCCGAAAGCGATTCGGCGCCCAGGATCAGGACAATCGTCATCAGGAAGTTCTTGGAGTTTTTCTCGGCATTGTTGTTGAGAGCTGCAATACCGCCCAGAATCAGGAGCAAGGCCGGTATCAGTGGCGCTGTAACAAAGGCGGATGCGATGGCCAGAATGACGGCGAGTGCGCGTGCGGCAGCGGTGATCACATTCATGTCTTCCTCCCTGTTTTTTGTTATTGTTCAGGCTATGGCGAGGCTGATGTGGTGGGCGAAGCGTCCTCCCGTTTGGGCAAAGATGCAATGCTGGCACGGGCCCGTCCTGGCGGATTGGCCTGCCCCGGCTCGCAGAAACGCCGGGAATTGCTGGATGATTTTTCGTCACGATCATCAACCCCTGTCTGAGAGGTCGCCATGAATTCGCGCAAAACCGCCTTCGCTCTGGGACTCTGCGCCGGCCTTCTAGGGGCCGGCACGGCCCAGGCGCAACCATCCGCGCCCTATCCGGTGGTCCAGGGCAAGAACTACAAATTCCAGAAGATTGCCGACGGGGTCTATTACGCCTTGCCGGAAGCCAACGGCACCGAATTTCCCTTCGGCAGCAATCCGTTCTTCGGCGCCAACCTAGTTGTGATCGTCAACAAGGATGACGTTGTGATTGTCGATAGCGGCACCTCGCCGGCGGCCGCGCGCGCCTTCGTGGCGGACATCAAGCTCCTGACCGACAAGCCGGTGCGATATGTCGTCAACACCCACTGGCACTATGACCACACCGACGGAAACTCGATCTTCGGGCCGGAGGTCCAGATCATCGCGCATGACTATGTGCGGCAGGCGATCGAAAAATTCGACATCCTGCACAACGAACCCTTCCGCAGCTCGACCCGCAATGCGCCCCAGGCGATGATCGACCGCTTCAGGGAGCAACTCGCCGCGGAGAAGGATCCCCGCCAACGCGTCGTGCTGCAAAAGAAGCTCGCGGATACCGAAGCGGCCGCCAGGGCCTTCGTGCAGGATATCAAGGAGATCAAACCCACGCCGCCAAATGTAACCTATACGGACAGGCTTGTCCTCTATCGCGGCGGCCGCGAAATCGATCTTCTGTTTCTCGGCCGCGGCCATACCGGCGGCGATACGGTGGTCTTCCTGCCCAGGGAGCGCATCGTCTGCACCGGCGACCTGATGGAAAGCCGCATTGCCTTCATGGGCAGCGCCTTTTTCGATGAATGGCTGAAGACCCTGGACGCGCTCAAGCGCCTGGACTTCACGGTCGACCTGCCCGGCCATGGCGCGCCCTTCACTGACAAAGGCCTGATCACCGCCTTCCAGTCCTATCTGTCCGATGTCCTGGCCCAGGTGGCCAAACTGCGCGCGCAAGGCGTCTTGGCCGACGAGGCCGCCAGGCGGGTGGACCTGACCGCACACGCCAAGGATTTTCCGGACATCGAAAGCGTCGGCGCGGAGGTGCGCGGCATTCGCCGGGTCTATGCCTGGATGGACGAGCGCAACAAGAAATAATCGCGGTCGGGCCAAAGCGAGGTCGAATGATTTCGAGTGAGACAGAAAAGCGGTTGGCATTCGTTACCGAACTGGACCGACTGAAGTCGGTGGTTCGACAATCACCACTTGTCGACCGTAGCCGAAAGGAAAACTCGGCGGAACATTCATGGCATCTGGCAATGTTTGCCTTGGTGTTTGCCGAGCAAGATAGCGCCGTTGACGTATGTCGCGCCCTAAGGATGCTGCTCATTCACGACATTGTAGAGATCGACGCCGGAGATACGCCGATACACGGCCCCAATGCAGCGCTGACAGCGCAGCATGAAGCAGAACTTGATGCGGCTCAGCGCATTTTCGGGCTGCTGCCTCATTCTCAAGGGAAAGAGCTGCTCGAATTGTAGCTGGAATTTGAGAACGGTGAGACCCCTACCGCTGCCTTCGCCAAGGCTTTGGACCGCTTCCAACCGCTACTGCTTAATACGCTAACAGGCGGTGGGACCTGGTCGGAAAGCGGGGTAAGTGAAGCTCAGGTGATGGAACGATACATGCCAGTCATACAACGAGGTTCTGCGGCGCTCCACCAAACCGCTGTTGACCTGGTTCAAAATTACTTTCGAAGCGCCCAGCGGGCCTGACACGACCGAGCAGCGCCATGCCTGCAGAAAGCGGCTATGGCAAATCGCGCGCCACGCGAAAGCCTGTGAGCGTCGAATAGTCATAATCCTGGTCGGCGCCGTCTTCCGCCGCCGCCACCCGGGCTGCGCTGCGCACAAAGATGGGAATGTTGTTCCAGGCGCCGCCGCGAATGGCGTGGCGGATGCAGAAACTGTCGGTCCAGGCGCGGCCGTCACTGGGCGCGCCGACATAGCTGGGGTGCCAGCAGTCAGCGGTCCATTCCCAGGCATTGCCCAACATGCCCGACAGGCCGAAGGCATTGCTGTCGAAGGCGTCCACCCGCCCCAGCAGCTTGTTGTCCCATTCGCTGCCGCAGCCATTGCAGTTGGCATGGCCGCCGCCGACATCATTGCCCCACCAGCGCGACGTGCTGGTGCCGGCGCGGGCGGCATATTCCCATTCCGCCTCGCTGGGCAGGCGGTAGGGATTGCGGGCGCCGATCTCCGGATGGGCGGCCCGCGCCTTTGTGTTGATCCAGGCGACGAACGCCTCCGCGTCCTTCCAGTCCAGGCACACCGCCGGCCAGCGCGGCGGCTCGACATCGGTGGGCGTCGCCGCCTGGCCGCGATGCAGTTGCTTCCAGCCCAGACCCAGCAACGGATTGCAGGGCTGCGGCTGGTAGCGGGTGGCCCCCAGAAAGGCGAGAAACTGCTCGCTGGTGACGGGATATTTCGCCAGGGCGAAGGCTTTCACCGTGACCAGGTGTTGCGGGCCTTCGGAATCGAACCGCCCCGGTTCATGCGACGGGCTGCCCATCAGGAATTTGCCCGCCGGAATGCCCACCATCTGGGGGCATTCGGGGCATTCGGTGAAGCTGCGGTCCTGGACCTTTTCCTGGGCCTTCTGCCCGCCCAGAAGCAGGCACGCGACCAATATTGCGGCAATGCGAAATTTCATGGCGCCATCAAATCATGGTTCCCAAGCGCGATCCAATTGGATCGCGCCTGGAGTCTTGGATTGTCGCGCAATTTGCCCGACAATCCCCTCGGGTTTTCGGATTGCGCTTATTGGCATGAACATTCTGGTCGCCTGCGACTCCTTCAAGGACGCCCTGCCCGCCGATGCGGTGTGCCGGGCCATCGCGACCGGATTACGCAAAAGCCACGCGAGCGCGGTCATTACCGAGATGCCCCTGTCCGACGGCGGCGAAGGCCTGCTGGACGTGCTGGGCCAGGCGCTGAAGCTGGAATGGATCGAGATCAAGGCCTGCGATCCCCTGGGGCGGCCGGTAATGGCGCGCTATGGCCTGTCGGCCGACGGCGCCACGGCGGTGGTGGAAATGGCGCGGGCGTCGGGGCTGCAATTGCTGACCCAGGACGAACGCGATCCTTTGGTGACTTCGACCACCGGCACCGGGCAATTGCTGGCCGATGCGCGCGCGCGGGGGGCCAAACGCGCCCTGCTCGCCATCGGCGGCAGCGCCACCAATGATGCCGGCATCGGCGCCGCGGCGGCACTGGGCTGGAGCTTCCTGGATGCCAACAATCAGCCGGTGACGCCGGACGGCGGTCACATGAAGGATATTGTGCGGCTGGTCTCGGCCGAGCCGCCGTTCGAAACCATGGACGTGCTGTGCGACGTTACCAATCCCCTGTTCGGGCGCGAGGGCGCGGCCTGGATCTATGGCCGCCAGAAAGGCGGCAGCGATGACGTGCTGGCGAAATTGGATGAAGGCTTGAAGCATGTCGCCGAAGTGGCGAAGGCGCAAACCGGACGCGACGTGGCCGACATTCCCGGCGCCGGCGCCGCCGGTGGCCTGGGCTATGGCGCGGTGGCTTTTTTGGGCGCGCAGCTGCGGCGCGGCATCGAGGTGGTGCTGGACATGACGGGCTTCGAGGCCGCGGCGGCCAGAGCCGATCTGATCATCACCGGCGAAGGCCATCTCGACGGCCAGAGCGCGCAAGGCAAATTGATCCAGGGACTGTGCGGCCGCAGCGGTGGAAAACCCGTGATCGCTTTTTGCGGCAAGCTGTCAGCCTCGCCGGAACAGGTCAAGGCGATCGGCCTGAAAGCCGCTTACTCGATCAACAGGCGCGAACGCCCGCTGGCCGAGATGCTGGCGAACACGGCAGCCAATTTGGAAAAGACAGCGGCGGAATTGTCACTTTAAATCGTGACGCCGACCAGCCCCAGTTCTTCCATCGGCGGAGTCACGAAGTCCATATCCACCCGCATGTCCAGCACCATGGGGTGATGATCGCTGCGACCCTTCTCCAGCACTTCCGAGGCCGAACACACCAGCCCCCGCGCGATGCAGCGGTCCAGCCTCAGCGCGAGGATGTTGCCGGCGCGATGGGTGCGCCGGCGCGGACCGATATCCGAGAAGCCCTGGAAGCCCACCGGACCCACGGCATTGAAGTCGCCGATGATGGCGGCGGGGCCGTCCATCTGCTCCATGATGTGGCGCAGCTGGAAGCGGTTGAGAAACTGGCCATGGCTGAGATGCACATTGGCGATGGTGATGCCGTGGAAGGCAATGATCTGCGCCAGGCGCGGCGGCACCCGGCCCGGCAGGATCGAATAAGGCAAGCGGATGGCGGTGGACTGCGGAAAGGGATGCGGGCTCCAGGCTGCCAGGCCGTAGATGCGCGACTGCATGGGATGGCGGAAGAAATGCCCGCCCACCAGGGTCGGCAGGCACATGATCTCCTCGGTGCATTCCTGCAGCAGCAAAAGATCGGGATGATGGGTCTTGACCAGCTTGGCGACATCTTCGACGCCGGCGCCGACGCGGCGCAGCAGATTCCAGCTCAGCACACGCAGCCGGCCGGCACCGGATTGATTGGGAAAATTGGGCGCCATACTGTTTAAACCGGCAAATCGGGAACTGGTTTCACATCAAATCGTCTATAGTCTTGCCAGCATAAGAAAAACCGGTCCGGGGTCCATGTTCGCCTTTTCCGCCCTTTGGTCGTCCCCCCAGGCGCAGGCGCTGGCGGCGGGGCTCTATCTGCTGCTGTCGGTGATCGTCACCATCGACGTGCTGCTGAAGAAAAGCGACGTACGGAGCGCGCTGGGCTGGGTCGGGCTGGTGTGGCTGGCGCCCATCCTGGGATCGATTCTCTATTATCTGCTGGGCATCAACCGGGTGACGCGGCGCGCCTTGAAGCTGCGGCTGGACCACGAGCAGGCTCTGTCCGGGACCGCGGTGCGGCCGGACGCGGCACCTCATATCGCGCAGCTTTCCGATGTCAGCGAAATCATCACCCAATGCGCGCTGACCAAGGGCAATGCGCTGGACATATTGGAGGGTGGCGACGCGGCTTATCCCCCGATGCTGGCGGCGATCCGTGAGGCGAAGACCTGCATCGCCATGAGCTCCTATATCTTCCGCAACGACGCAGCCGGGCAGGAATTCGCCGAAGCGCTGGTCGCCGCGGCGCAACGCGGCGTGATGGTGCGGGTGCTGCTGGACAGCGTGGGCGCCGGTTACCTCTTCCCCACCATCTATTACCGCATGAAGCGCGGCGGGGTGGTCGCGGCGCGCTTCCTGCACACTTGGTTGCCGTGGCGCATGCCCTTCCTCAACATGCGCAATCACCGCAAGCTGTTGATTGTCGATGGCCGCATGGGCTTTGTCGGCGGCATCAATATCGGGGCGGAAAATTCCGCCCGTCTGTCGGGCGAGCGCCGCATCCAGGACGTGCATTTCCGCGTTACCGGCCCCGCGGTCAAGATCGTGATGGACGGCTTTGCCCGCGACTGGCACTTCACCACCGACGAGACTCTGGATGAGGACTGCTGGTGGCCTGATCTTTCTGCGCAAGGCAGCGCCTTCTCGCGCGGGCTGCGCTCGGGCCCGGACGCCGACATCTATCGCCTGGAAGCGCTGCTGGGCGCTGCGCTGACCTTGGCGCAAAAGCGGGTGCGCATCGTCACGCCGTATTTTTTGCCGGATTCCAGCCTGCAATTCGCCATTCAGCAGGCGGGCCTGCGCGGCGTAACGGTGGAAATCGTGCTTCCCGCCAACAGCAACCAGCGGGTGATGCAATGGGCGATGCGCGGGCATCTGCGTTTCTTCCGCCATGTCCGCGCCACCATCATCACCCATCCGCCGCCTTTCGATCACACCAAATTGTGCACGGTGGACGGGGAATGGTCGCTGATCGGCAGTTCCAACTGGGATGCGCGCAGCTTCCGTCTGAATTTCGAGTTCGACCTGGAGATCATCGACAAGGATTTCACGGCGCGGCTGGACGCGCTGATCGACACCCGCACCGCCCGTGGCATGGTCCTGGATCCGGATATGCTGGTGGCCGAGCGTGTATGGCTGCGGCTGCGCAATGCCGCGGCAAGGCTATTGATGCCCTATCTTTAGCGCCACCGCCCAGATCGCCAGACCCGCCAGCGCCAGCGAACTCCCGACCAGGCCGGTAGACGATAGGCCCAACCCATGCGCGATGGCGATGCCGCCCACAAGCGGCCCCAGTGCATTGGCGAAGTTGAAGGCGGAATGATTGAGCGCCGCCGCCAGGGTCTGCGCCTTGCCCGCCACGTCCATCAGCCGCGTCTGCAAGATCGGACCCAGCGCCCCGCCCAGGCCGATCAAGAATACGCTGAGGGTGATGGTCCAGGCATTACCGGTCGCGAAAGAATACAGCGCCATGGTGGCGGCGAACCACAACAGGCACAGCCCTGCGACCCGCATCACCCGGCCATGGGCAAAGCGCGGCACCACCACCAGCCCTGTCATCATGCCGGCGCCGAAAATGGCAAAGACCAGCGGCGTCAAGCTCTCGGACATGTGCGTGACCGTCAAAAGCGTGTCGGCCAGATAGGTATAGATGGCGAAGAAGCCGCCGAAACCGATGGCGCCGATGGCGAGAGTCAGCCACACATCGCGATTGCCCAGCGCCGCCAGCTCGGTCATCGCGCTGGCGTCCGGCTTCGGCGGCTGGCGCGGCGCGAACAGCGCCACCAGAGTGGCCGTCAACAGCGCTAGGACCGCCACGATGCCGAAGCACCAGCGCCAGCCGATCGCTTGCCCCAGCCAGTTGGCGCATGGAACGCCGATGATGGTGGCCACCGTCAGGCCCATCAGCACCCGCGCCGAAGCTTGGGCGCGCCGCTCCTGCGGCACCAGGGACGCCGCCACCAGCATGGCCACCCCGAAATAGGCGCCATGCGGCAAGCCGCTGATGAAGCGCAGCAACAGCATGGCGTGATAGGACGGCACCAGCCCCGTCAGGCCATTGCCCAGGGCGAACAGCAGCATCAGCCCGATCAGCAAGGTGCGGCGGGGCAGTTTGGCCGCCAGTACCGCGATCAGCGGCGCGCCCAGCACCACACCAAGAGCATAGGCGCTGATGACATGGCCGGCCACCGGCGCAGCTATGCCCAGATCGCGCGCAAAATACGGCAAGAGGCTCATGGTGGCGAATTCGGTGGTGCCGATGGCAAAGCCACCCACCGCCAGCGCGAAGTGAACCAGATCGGGATGGGAATCGCGGGCCAATATGCGTCTTTCGTGAAAATACCGGTCTACGCCGATGCGGCCACCGCAAGCAATGCGGCCTGAGGTTTCAGGCTCCGCCGGACATGCTTGCGTCGCGCCCGCGGTGAGGATTTACCTTTTGCTAACGCCGTTTTTCGGGGTCTCCACCGATGTTGCCATGCGGCAATCTTTAAGGCTCCCCTCACCTTTGCTCCGTTAAACTCAGCGTCCGTTGCGGGGCGTCACTTGAATCATTCCTTGTCGAGAATTTTGACCGTCATCACCGGCCTTTTGGTGGTGGTTCTGGTTTCGGTGTTCGCGATTTTCGCCAACGCGGCCTTTGAGCGCCAGCGCGACGCGGACCGCATTCTTTCCATCGTCACCGTCAAGCGCGACATGCTGTCGGCACAGCAGGCGTTGCGGGTGGAAGGCGGCAGCCTGGACCTGGCCATGGAAAGGGCCATTCCCGCCCGCCGAGAGACCATCGCCCAGATCGTGGCGCTGCACGCCCGCACCAAGGCGACCTTCACCCATCTGAAGCTGCATGCCGCCAACAAGCTCACCTCCGGCTATGCCGAGATCTTGGAACAGGAGGCGGAGTATGAGGCACTGTTTCCCGTGATCCTGGATGCCATCGCCCGGCCGCTGGACCAACGCTCCCCACAGCTGATCGAGCACCGCCTGAGCCTGGTCGCCACTTTGCTGGGGCAGATGAACCGCAAGTCCAACTCGCTGTCGCGCAGCATCTCGTCCGCCGCACCCTTGATCAACGAAATGCTGCGGGTCAACGACATCGCATGGCAGGCGCGTGGCGACGCCGGCACCGATCGCCATGCCATCATGAGCGCCATCCTGGCCGGCGGAACGCCCAGCCCCAAGACGCTGCAGCTGTTCGCAGAGCTCCAGGGGCGGGTCGCCGCCTCCTGGACTATCGTGGCCGATGACGCCCGGCTGCCGGAATTTCCGCCGCAGATGAAGGCGGCGGTGGCCCGCGCCCATTGGCTGTATTTCACCGAGTACATCGCCTGGCGAAGCGAAGTGGTCGATGCGCTGGCGTCGGGCAAGCCTTCTCCGGTCTATACCGAGGAATGGGTGCGCCTCTCGAACCGAGGCGTCGCTTCGCTGATGGAGGTGTCCAGCACCGCGCTCGATCTCACCGAGGCCTATGCGGAGACGCAGTACCAGGCCGCCCAGGAAAATTTCACCATCGCCATCGCCCTGATGCTGGCCTCCATCGCATTGGCCAGCTTCGCCGCCATCTACCTGATGTGGGGCGTAATCCGCCCCTTGCGCGCCATCACCCGCAGCATGGAGGCTATCGCCGGCGGCAGCTTGCGCACCGAAATCCCGTTCGGCCATCGCCATGACGAGATCGGCCAGTTCGCCGGCGCCCTCAAGCTGTTCCGCGACTCCTCGATCGAGCGCATCAAGCTGGAAAAGGAACTGGTGAACAGCCGCGTCGCGCAGGAAACGGCCGAAACCTCCAACCGGGTCAAGTCAGAATTTCTCGCCAATATGAGCCACGAACTGCGCACGCCGCTGAACGCCATCATCGGTTTTTCCGACATGATGCAGCACAAGATCTTCGGGCCGATGCACACGGGTTATGAAGAATACGCCGGGCTGATCAACGAGTCGGGCAATCACCTGCTCAACCTGGTGTCGGACATACTGGACCTGGCCAAGATCGAGGCGGGGAAATTCTCCATCGACCTGCACGAGGTCAATATGGAGGAGACGGTTGACTATTGCCTGCGCCTGACCAAGCGGCGCGCCGATGGCGGCGATGTCACCCTGGTCAAGACCATGGCCGAAGGCCCGATGCTGCTGACCGCCGATCCCCGCGCCTGCAAGCAGATCCTGCTCAACCTGATGTCCAACGCGGTGAAGTTCACGCGCAAGGGCGGCACGGTGGAAGTCACTGCCGCCGTCCAGGGCGACCGGATGGTGCTCAAGGTCCGCGACACCGGCATCGGTATCCCCGCCAATATCCTGTCGCGCATCGGCGAGGCGTTTGAACAGGCCTCCAACGATCCCATGCTGGCGCGCGAAGGCACCGGTCTGGGCCTGGCGCTGGTCAAGGCGCTGGTGGCGCAGCATGGCGGCGTCTTGCGCATCGAAAGCCAGGAAGAGATCGGAACCACGGTGACGGTGGAACTTCCGCGCACCCAAGTGAACAGAATGGCGGCGTAACATTTGTTGCGGTTGCAAAGTTCCATTCTGAAATGTCTGATTAAGCAGCAATATGCTGCTTTTTTACCACCACCGCTGCTTACCGCAGGTGCTAATTGCCCTCAGTGACACTTGTGTGACCTGAGGATTCCCCATGATTGTGAAACGCTTCTCCGCGCTCGCCGCCACCGCGAGCGTATTCGCCATTGTTTGCGCCTCCAGCGCTTTCGCGCAGCAGGTTGCGGAAAATGAAAATATCGAAACCGTCGTCGTCACCGGCAGCCGCGCCGCCCCGCGCGCCCAGCTCGACACCGTTGTGCCCGTCGATGTGATCTCCGCCGCCCAGATCGAACATACCGGCACCACCGATCTGGCGCAGGCGCTGTCCCAGACGCTGCCGTCGCTGAACTTCACCCATCCCGCCGTGACCGACGGCACCGATTCCTTGCGTCCCGCCACCCTGCGCGGCATGTCGCCGGACCAGACCCTGGTGCTGATCAATTCCAAGCGCGCCCATGCCTCCTCTCTGGTGAACCTGAACGGTTCGCTGGGCTATGGCTCGGCAGCGTTCGACCTCAACACCATCCCGGCGATGGCGCTGGGCAATGTCGAAGTGCTGCGCGATGGCGCGGCGGCCCAGTACGGCTCCGACGCCATTGCCGGTGTGGTGAACCTTCGCTTGAGGGAAGCACGCGAAGGCGGCGGCGTCAGCTTCACCGGCGGCGTTTACAACACCGACGTGCCCTACAATCTGGGCGGCGCGCCACAGCCGACCGGTGCAGCCCTGCCCAATTCCCGTCACCTCGATGACGGCGCCACCTTCGTGCTGTCGGGCTGGAAAGGCATCGACCTGGGCAACGGCTTTGTCACCATCACCGCCGAATACAAGGACCAGCAGCACAGCACCCGCGCCGGCCCGGACCCGCGCCAGCAATATGCCCTGATCGCACCGGGCGTGTTCGATCCGCGCGAGCAGACCATCAACCGGTTCAACAACTGGTATGGCGAGCCCAAGATGGAGCAGTACACGCTGTATCTGAACTCCGGCTACGACCTGAACGAGAACATTCACCTCTATGCCTTTGGCGGCTACCAGTACCGCGACGCCACTTCGGCGGCGAATGTGCGCCGTCCCGGCCAGCAGACCTTGTCCAATCCGGCGTCCAACCTCCTGGCGGTGTATCCCAACGGCTTCCTGCCCAAGATCAACAGCCAGATCGAGGACGCCAACATGGCGGTCGGCGCTCGCGGCACGCTGGACGCCTGGAACTGGGATACCAGCTTCAACTATGGTTATAACAGCCTCCACTTCAACACGATCGACTCGATCAACACGTCGCTCGGCCCGACCAGCCCCACCCGCTTCTATTCGGGCGGCCCCCGCTACGGCCAGGGTGTATGGAACCTGGACATCAACCGCCCGCTGAGCATTTTCGGCAACAATGAAACCACCCTGGCGTTCGGTGGCGAAGCCCGCTTCGAGGACTATCGCATCAATGCCGGCGATACCTCCTCCTACGCCAACGGCGGCTATGTCACCCCGACCGGCAATATCGGCGGCGCCGGCGCGCAAGGCTTCCCCGGCTTCTCGCCGACGGACGCCGTGCGAGCCAGCCGCAACTCGCAGAGCGCCTATATCGACGTGGACACGCATCCGATCGAGGGACTGGACATCGATGTGGCGGGCCGGTTCGAGAATTATTCGGACTTCGGCACCACGGTGAACGGCAAGATCGCCGCGCGCTATGACTTTAATGAAATGTTCGCCCTGCGCGGCGCCGTGTCGTCGGGTTTCCGCGCCCCGTCCCTGCAGCAGGAGTATGTCGCCTACACTTCCACCATCTTCGTGGCGGGCAACCAGATCAACAGCACCATCCTCAGGGCCTCCAACCCCGTGGCCGCCACCATTGGCGCGGTGCCGCTGAAGCCGGAGAACTCGGTGAACTACTCCATCGGCGGCGTCTTCCGCCTGGAGAATTTCTCCGCCACGCTGGACCTCTACTCGATCAGCGTGGGCAACCGCATCGCCCTCTCCGATACCCTCAGCCAGGCCAACGTGCTGGCGCTGTTCCCGGCTTCGGCTCAGATCGGCGGCGCGCGCTTCTTTACCAACGCGGAAGACACGCTCACCAACGGCGGCGAGTTCGTGGCAACCTACAAATGGGTCCCGGAAGGCAACTGGGGCGACTTCAACTTCACCGGAGCGGCGAGCCACAACGAGACCAGCATTCGCGCCATCCGTTCGACCCCGCAGCTGTCGGCGCTGAAACCGGCGCCGACCCTGCTTCCGACCTACCGTATCCAGTCGCTGATCAATGGCCAGCCCAAGTGGAAAGCCAACCTGGCCGCCGACTGGAATTATGAATGGGCCGGCCTGACCGCGACCATGAATTATTACGGCCCGCTCACCCAGCCGTTCAACGGCAACAATGTGCTGGGCGACTGTCGCCTGAAGGGCAAGGCGCTGTTCGACCTGGAAGGCCGCGCCAGTGTCGGCTACGGCTTCCAGATCGCGTTGGGTGTCCAGAACCTGTTCGACACCTATCCGACCGAACCGTCCTATGTCCTGAACGGTCAGAACATCTCGACCAATGGCGTGGGCCAGTTCCCGGAATATTCGCCCTTCGGGTTTGACGGCCGCTATCTCTATGGCCGCCTCAGCTACAAGATGTAAGGCGCAAGGCTTCCAACAACAGGCCGCGGAGTTATGCCCCGCGGCCTTATTTGTTGCCTTGTGGGAGGGGGCAGACCCTGCCCCGTACTTATTCAGGGCAGTTCCTCAAGGGCATGGGGCAAGGCGAGGACTACCTTGGTCAGAGCGGGTTTAGGCCCCAACCCAAGGGTGGGCATCGACTACCAAACGACGCCCGTGACGCGTCGAATTTTGGGCCTCTCCCTCGGGGGCCGCAGAGGCCGTAATTCGGGACCATTTGCACTTTTTTGTCGTTTTCCAGCGTTTGCGCGGATTCTCCTTGTCTCCGGGATTTTTAGAGGTTTTTGGCGGCGAACGCTAAGCCCTTACTGCAGGCCTATTTAAAAGGTTCGCTACTGGGGTTCTAATCCATCATCCTGAGGACAACTTGCTCGTCTATTTCAGAGACAAAAGAGCCCGCGAGACACTTTTAGGGGCAGTGAGAAAACACGTTTTATACCCCCCCAAGACTAGGTCTAGAACTGGGGTTCTTCGGTCATCAACGATCACAGTAGCTTGGCCTATCCTTGCGCTTACGGCGGATTGTAGCGACCTGCCAGATTCCGTCGCCTCTTCACCAAAAAACTTGACCCATCCTCCCTTCACCTTTGGGAACCCTGCTCAGGTGCCAAGGCGTTTCGGTGTGGGTAACCAGCCAAGGTGGGTCTCATGTTCGAATGGCGCGGCCATTGTCACTGACGGCCTCCGCCAATAGGTGTCATCCGGTAGTTGATCAGGCCTGTGACGCTGGGCGACGCAACCCTCGCCCCTCGGGCAGACAGGCTTCTGCTCGAACTTCCTTTCCAACTAACGAGCAGATCCCTGGTGCTGGTTTCCTTATATGAGGCCATCACCAAGACCCGCCCTGTAACTAACCAGTGATAGTCCGATATGGTACTGAGAGACATTTGGCTGAGGCGTTTGAGGGGCGCATGGCAGTCATTGGCGACGCCGCTGTGTCGCCGGCACAGCTCGGGTGGCCAAGTTCAAGATTTGCTTGCGAACCTTATCCGCAGGACATCATGCCCCACCGGCTCCGCTCCCTCGATTTTCTGTCAATAATTCTTACATCATGACGCAGCCAAATAGAAAAAAGTGAGGCCCAGTGGCCTGGCCCAATTCTTGCTTAATGTCACAAGCTCGGTTGATTAACCTAGTTGCACAAACCGTACTCGGAGGAAATGTGAGAAATTTCGTGAAACCGTCGCTGTTCATGGCGTCGCTGGTCGTTCTGGCAGGAATTGCGGCGGGCCCAGCGTCCGCGGCTGTAATCAATGTGACCCCGACTAGCCTCAACGGCTGGTCCTTCAGCAACCTGGATAACGCCCCAAACACGAACGCTTCGGGTGGCTTCGAGGTGGGGCCATCATCTCCACCGCTTGGTATTGGCAGCGCGCAGTTCTTGGTGAATAACGCGGCATCAAGCGAGACGCTTACTCAGATCTTCTCCTCGTCTGTTGCGGTGAGCAGTTTTGCAAATCTCTCGTATGCAACTTTCGTCACCACATCGACACTGGGATCTGGGTCTGCACCGACATTGCAGTTCGACCTCTTTAAAGGCACCACTTATGGGGGTCGCCTCGTTTTCGATCCCGGTCTGTTAGGAACCGTAGTCGATAATGTCTGGCAGAATTGGGACGCAACAGGAACTAGTGCTGCGTGGACTTTGTCCAAGAGCCACACGCTGTTTGGGGACAATTGTTATCTAAACACTGGCAACTATTGCACCTTTGCGCAGGCTTCAGCCCTCCTGGACCGTAACAGCTTTTTGGCTGTCGATAACCTTTTCAAAGCCGGCAGCGGCCAGCCCACCTTTGACGGCAACGTGGACGCCTACACGATCAATGCGACGACATATAATTTCGATCCTGCTGCTGCGGCAGTTCCTGAGCCGCTGACTATCTCGCTGTTTGCGGCTGGTCTTGTTGGTGCAGGCGCGATACGCCGCCGCAAGAGCAAGAAGGCATAAAGTCCTTCGCGACCATTTCAACGGAAGCGGCGCCCTCGGGCGCCGTTTTTGTTCGTCCCTTGACCTCATGTTATTGTGTCCGCCTTTTCTGGGGACGACATGGCCGACAACACTGAACGCAGAAAGAACCTGCAGGTCAGCGCCTGAGTGGAATGTTTATCTTGTCTCAATAAACACCTGCGATAGGCGCTGGACAATCAAGCGCGATGACAAGCCGACAGGCGGCTTTGCGCGCGTAAAACGACAGCTACAGGCTTGGCCTACCGAGGAGCTAGCCGAGCTGACGAGCAATAGCGGTCAGGTATCTGTTTGGTCAATTCAAAACGGGAAGCGCACGAAGAAATGGCCGGACGGCTGACGTACTTGAACGTGGAAAAAGCAGAGCAGAATTTGGAATACCGCCATGAAGTGGACGCTGGTGATGATGGTGCTGGGCACCACGCCTGTGCAAACGGGCTCGTGTACGACGCCCTGGGTGCCTGCGACGCAGCCGAGGACAAAGTCGCTGTGGCGTATGTTGCCGACTACAATGCCTGGATCTCCTGGCTAGAGAACACCCGAAGGAAAGCACGTACCCGTCCGTTCCGGATTTTATCACCAATCGTGTATCTCGGTGCGTATGTATTCGCCTCACACACGCCGCGCGATCGACGCCATCCATCCTGACCAGAACGGCACCTGCCGAGCGATCATCTCTCCAGACCGCAACTATGCTCTTCGCTGCTAGCGAATGTACCGTCCGGAATGTCCTATGAGTTTCGGTGATCACCGGCATACCGGTATATCACGTCCGAAAATTCCGCTTGACCGAGCGTCCTGAGACGCTTGCTGGGACGCGACAAGTGGTAAAGCCGGCTATGTCGCTCACGTATTTCCTTTTGTCACTCCACGCAGGGAGCGTGCCGGCGCCGGTTCGGCCCAATACACCGGCAGACTAGCCTGCGCACTTGGCGGAAGGCCCGACCTGGCGGACCCAGGTAAATCCAAGCTGCTCCCCCTCCCTTCCCAGGATCGTTAAGCCCTCTACGTCCAGCGCGCTCAAGCTGTGGGGTGCCTTTGCTCCAAGGGGATCAACACATCACTCTCTTGGGCGCCCAAGAAACAAACTTAGAACTGTGCACGGTGCGGGCAGTTCGCCCTGGCGGGTTCTTGGTCCCCCGGGTGCAAGGCAACTTCGACGAGACAGCAGCCACGTGCAGGAACACCACACTGGTGCGGCGCCAATTACGCTCAACGCAAAAGAATCTAAAGCAAATCTCACAATCACGTAGTTCGTGGTCATGCCGACACGTTGAACTATTTCTAAGTTCGAAATATTGGCTCCAACGACAGGCGAACACCGAGGAGGCTATCGCAGAAACTCGCAGCATATTTTTTTAAGATCACGAACATTTTGCTTTGTTGATGACGAACTGGGTTACCGTTTCTCATGACCCATGATTTCCTTCCCAAACAAATTCACCTTCAGCTGACAGAAGACCTGGCAGATTACAGCTGTCCCGAAGTCACCCCTGTTGATCTCTCTCGCGACATCCTGTCCTCCATGCTTCAAAAAGCGCTACGACGCGCCGATAAGACCAATGCCCTTGCCGCGGCGCATGCTCTTATCGCCAACGAACCGGGTTTGTTTTGGCGCAGACTAGTGGGCATTGCCTTCGAGGATTTTGGGCATTCCAACCTCGGTCTGACAGGGCTGATTGTGTCGGTGGCGGCAAATCGCTCCGTGCGCAAGGCGCACGGCGACCTCAGGCTTGCCTCCTATCTAATCGATCAACTCACCCTTACTCCAAAAGATCGTCGGGTGGATGACCTATATATGTTGGCTGTCGCCCACACCAAATATGCACCCTGTCATAGCGGCGCGCTGCTATCGCCGGTCGCACGGGAACTCCTCTCGCGTATCGTTAACGCCTTGAGATCATAGATGGAACTCAGGTCCCTGAGGCTTTCCTCCTACCTCAACCCCCGAAGATAGATCGCACTGCCATCGCCGCCGCGATGAAGCGTGGCGAAACAGTCCCAGGAGCGGCATTCGAGTTGGGCAATCCCTTCATCGCTGTGAGGACCAAATGAAAGGCTTTTCTTCCAAACAGCTGAAACGCCTCAATCGCCCTATTGACCAGGCCGAGATCTATTCTCGCAAGCGAGAGGGTAAGGAATTCACTCACATCACTGGGTGGTACGCCATAGCCGAGGCCAACGCGATATTTGGACATGCTGGATGGGACCGCGAGACAATCCTGCTCGAACGGGTTTTCGAACGTGCCCGCTTGGAAGCTGTGAGTTGCGGGTATATGGCACGGGTTCGTGTAACGGTTCGAACAGCTCAGGGTATCGTTTGCCGCGAAGGCACCGGCTTTGGCCATTCCTGTGCGCTCCAAATATCCGACGCTCACGAATACGCTCTCAAAGCAGCCGAAACGGACGCCACAAAGCGCGCCTTGGCAACATTCGGAGCCCGGCTTGGTTTATCGCTCTATCGGCAAAAGGCTCCTCGCTTCAGTGGCTCGGACAGTGCCAACCCAGTACAAGGTTGCAGCCTCTTTGCCGCTGATGGAAGCGTTCTGGATGACCGTCTAACCGCGGAGGGCTTCGCAAGCGGACTGCGTCAACTGATTCAACAAACCGAGGAAGTGGCGAACGTCCAGTCGCTCATGAGTTACAATGAGGCCTCGCTTGCCGATCTAAAGGATCGCTTTCCTAAACTAGTGAGCCGCGCCGGCCGCCACTACAGCGATATTCTGAAGCGGCTGGGGCGAGATCGTGCAGGCGCGATTGCTAGTGCTCAAGACCGACCTCTGCATGATCAAGCCCCTTTTGTGTCAAGCAAAGCACTAGATGAAATTGCGGACTCGTCACTGACAAAAGACGATCTACCGGTGCGTTCGGCCTCCCGAGCTACTTTGCCCACTGAAGTCATCGGTTTGTTACCTCCCGCCGCAAGACCATCCATCGATAAAAAGTCTACTGGCGCATTCAACGGAGCGCAGAATCCGCAGCAAACAACATCTTGCGTTTGTATCTTCGAGGCCTTGCTTGGTCTGCGAACAAACTCCTTGCCATGCCCATCACATTACATATGCCCAGCCGCGGGGCCTTTCAGTCAAAGTCAGTGATGAATTCACGGTACCATTGTGCATTGCGCATCACAATCAAGTGCATCAGGCAAAGCCTGAGCGGTCCTGGTGGGTCGCACAGGGCCTTGAGCCACTCGAAATCGCCGCAACCCTTTGGCAAGAGACACTGCGGGGGCTGATCAGCCAAGTGGTGACAGCTGAGAAGATTTCAGCCTGACGTAACGGATACAGCTCATAGAATGGGTTCACAGCAGATATGGATGAGCCGGGTATTCTCCGGAGTAAAATTCCCGGTTGCGTCTAAGCGGTCTAAAATCGAGGACTCCGGATTGACGGGCTTTGAACACAAGCGGCAACGTCCGCCCTGTCTGACGGAGAGCCTCTCCTTCAACAGCCGTGTCCACTGCCTCTCACGACTCAGCCACATTCACTGATCGTAAAGCTCGTGCAGAAAGGCCGCCACAACGTCTCTTACTTGGCCATAGACGCCGCAACAAAATTTCGCTGCTGGTTATTATTTGGGCGGCACTTCACCTTTAACGGTGGACCTGGAATTCAGATCCTCAAGGTCGTGAAGCTGGCTGTCCTCGTCGTAAATAAGCTGCGCTCGCCCGGTCCGCAGATTGATCAATACTGAGCCGTTGTCCGCGACTTTCAATTGGAACTCTTCTGGTTTGGACTTCGGATCCCAGGCGGTTGCGGCCCGAATGCGGGAAAGAATTTCTTCATCTAGATCCATGTTTCCACCTTATCTGATTGGCTTCTAACGTAAATCTTGCACCTGCGTTCCCGAACACTCCGACGATACTGCTTTCTCCGACTAATATACCCCAAATGGGCCGGACCAGCACGTGTCGGTCTTCAAAGTTCCCGCTGTTGCAATTAAGGCCGTCGTAGGAACCACCGTCCTGCTTCAACCGGCCGTCAAAATCAGTGCAAAACGGGGCCGTGTGCCGGCGCAAGTCTGGGAAGCAACCATATCCCAGCGGCGGTAAGCGCCAATATGAGACTAAGGAATATGAACACGTCATTGACAGCCAATACCATCGCCTGTTGCCAGGAGAGCGCGTCCAGCGTTTGAAGCGCACCCCCGTGAGAAAGACCGTTTTGAGTCATTCGCCGGATGTATGACCCGGAATTGGACTGAAATTCGACTAGCGCAGCGTGCTTGGTAATGGTCTCCCGGCTCCATGCGCTGACGACGGCGGCGGTTGCTATCGCCGCTGCCAGGGTGCGTAAGAAATTGATAATGGAGGATGCCGCGGCGGTTTCTGTTCGAGGTGCGAACTGAAGCGAGGTTGTTACGATTGGAACGAAGAAGAAAGGAAGCGCAATGCCAATAGCAAGTTGCGGCAGACGAAATTGCTCCAAACCGATCGTTGTCGCAAAATTGGACCGGGAAAAAATCGCCGCCGCGAGGACCATCAAGGCAGCAGACATCAGAAAACGGGAGTCGACCTTCTTCATCAGGTAGGCTGCCAAAGGTGCGGCGAGTACACCCAGCAATCCCTGCTGGGCCAGGACGTAGCCGGCTGTCGTGGCGGTGTACCCCATGCCCAGCTGCAACCATAGTGGCAGCAATATAAGCGAAGCAAAAAATGCACCGAAGGCAAAGAATAGCGTGAGGGAAGAAAGAGCAAAGCCCCGATGCCGGAGCACGCGCAGGTCTACGATTGGATAATTGTCTGTTATCTCCCAGATCACGAACAAAAAAAATGCCGTTATGCTGACGATGAGAAGCGCTAAAATGTAATTGGACTGAAACCAGGCATGGTTTTCGCCTGTATCCAGCATGATCTGAAAAGCGACCACCCAAATGCATAGCAGAGCCAAGCCGATAAAATCTATTGCGTACTTCTGGACTTGCGTTTCCCAATCTCTGAACAGGAAATAGCCGAAAATGCCGCATGAGGCAGCGATCGGAACATTGAGATAAAAAGCCCAGCGCCAGCCAATCGTGTCGGCAAGGATGCCGCCCAGCATCGGCCCCAAAACCGGCGCCACAATGCTGGTCATCATCCACAGGCCCATCATTGTCTCCAGCTTGGCGGGAGGCGCTATGCGCATGATCAATGTCTGGGATATCGGTATCAGCGGCCCCCCGCTCAATCCTTGCAGAATGCGAAGCAGGATCAATATCTCGAGGGTGGACGCCAGGCCGCATAGTGCTGAAAACAACGCGAAGCTTAACAGCGAAACTGTCAGTACTTTTACGATGCCAAACCGGTTCGCAAGCCAGCCCGACACCGGAACGGTCAAGGCCTCAGCGACCGCATAAGACGTAATCACCCATGTGCCTTCGCTGGGTGATGCTGCGAAAGCTCCCGCAATGTGGGGGACCGCCACGTTGATGATCGTGGTATCGAGAATCACAATGAAGGTCGCCAGCGACAGGACGAAGATCGCAAGCGCCAGCTTGGTACGCTCCATGGGGAGCGGGGGGAGCCTGCTCTGGTCCATGAACGTGATGCTCAGCCCCCAAAGAAGCTGGCGTTGGGCACCGCGAATCCCTGCCAGCAGCCGATATTGCGCTGGTTTTTGGGCGTTTTGCCAATTCCTGAAGTTCAAGGGACTTTCTGGTAATTTTATTACCGGAGGGGTGATTCGGTCGAGCGCAAGCGGCGCCGTTATGACTCCCAGAAAAGAGAATATGACGAGTCTGGACGGCACTCTGAGCCGGGGCCTCGGCGCCGGAACGTCTGCCTTGCGGGAAGCTGGGGGGGCACGCAGATGGCTGCGCGCTCAGCTCCTGAAAGGCTTTTTCTCGACTGCTGTCGCTGCCGGGATTGGGTTCGCGCTTTATGAGTGGCTGGCAGCTCCCCCAATCGTCTCCACGGACGACGCCTATGTCGGCGCGGTCTTTGCGCAAGTCACGCCCCAGATCGATGGCACGATCGGTTCTGTCAGGGTTCACGATACGCAATATGTTCACAAGGGCGATGTCCTGGTTATCCTGGACCCCAAGGACGCCGAGTTGGATTTCGACGCGGCGAGGGCCGCGTATGAGGGCGCTTACCGGCGCGTCGAACAGGAAGTCGCCGAAACAAGAGCGGCAGAAACCAATGTCCTGGCCAAACAGTCGCTGGTGACGCTGGCGGAACAACAATTGCGCAGACGAACCAGCATCCGGCAGCCTGGTGTCGTTTCGGCGGAAGAAATTTCGAATTTGCAAAGCTCTCTTGATGCGGCAAAATACGCCCTCGCCGTTGCGGAACAGCAGCTGGCGGCAAAACGCGCCGTGATCAGACAGGAGGCTGCCGAATCTAATCCGGACATTCTGGGAGCGGAGGTAAATCTTCGCCGGTCTAGGTTGAGGCTGGAACGTACCTTTATCCGGGCGCCGGTCGACGGGATCGTCGCACAATCACGCGCTCAGATCGGCCAGAAGATTGCCCCCGGATCGGAACTCATGACGATCGTGCCCACGAGGGAAATGTTCGTGGATGCGAACTTCAAGGAGAGCCAAATCACCGAAATCCGGGCGGGACAGCTGGTGACGCTCAAGTCCGATAGTTATGGGTCGAGCCGGATCTTTCATGGCCACGTCCAAGGCGTGGGCGGCGGAACGGGGGCAACCTTTGCAGTGATTCCCCCGCAAAATGCCACGGGCAACTGGATAAAAGTCGTGCAGCGTCTGCCGGTCCGTATCGCGCTGGATCAGGATGAGCTTCTGAAAACCCCGCTGCGGGCCGGCATTTCCATGACGGCAGAAGTGCATCTGGATCGCTATGTCGATCCGGCCTCCCCTTCCGGAAATAAGCCAGTAAGCCGGCACCGCAGCGAGGTCGCCTTGAGAACAGACACGTCCGGTCGCTATTGATTGTAAACGGCTGGCCACCATGTTCCCTGACCAAAAATAGCCAGGGAGATAGTCTCAGATCCGGCTAAGCGGCTTAACCGGCTGTGTATCCCTACATTCGGCTCATGCGGGCCGTGGTGACACGCATAGCTCGAACGGGTAGTCCGGGGGGAAAGTGACCAGCGCCTCACAGGCGTAAAATCTTCGCTATCGCCACGCGATTCCACCATGGGGCCGTGTCCGCCATACCGGCAGCGGCCCATGCGCGCATTTACGGAAGAAGATTCAAAGCGAAAAGGCAGGAATCGTTGCCCAAACCTGCTGTTTATGATGTCCGCGATTTGTAAAGCATATTTGGCCTATCAGCCCTGCCGCGGCGCGTCGCAGCCGCACCGTCGGTGATCTCGCCGCCACCGCCATTGATCAAGACATGGTTGCCAAAGCTCGTCACAACCGTGCCAGGAGTACCGAAATTTTCGCTTAGGACAATCCACTACCAACGGCGTCAACCGAGCTATTGCTACGTCTGTTTGGTATCAGGGAGCCAAAGGCGATGGCGGTTGGGAGTAAGGCTGATCTGGTACCACTTGCTGTGCAGCTAGCATGCCCATTAACTCGGAACATTTCCTAATGCCGGGATGAGCTACGGCGCCTGCGCCTTATAGGACGGTTCGCATGTAAGGATATTATGCTTAAAAGCAAAACAGCGCCCGAAGGCGCTGTCTCACATTTAATCGGATAAGGTTCTCTAGGCCTTCTTGGCCTTTGCCCTGCGGCGCAGAGCGCCCGCAGTGACCAGGCCAACACCAAACAACGATAGTGTCATCGGTTCAGGTACTGGGGTAGAGGCGAAGTTGGCCGTACCGGTGATGCCGGTAATAACCGCGGTAGCGCCAATACCACTGCCAGTGACAGTAACGTTCTGAGCACTGCCGGCTGTGGTGGACGTGAGCACCAAATTGTAGAACGGGTTAGGCTGGCTGAAATACGGGCCATTGCCGGCTACGTTGACCACGGAGAAAAAGTCGATGGCGTTGAACGTCGGCGCACCAGTGGTGGTCTGAAACCCCGCGCTGCCGCTCTGGAGCGTTCCAGTCGCCAACAGGACGTCATTACCGGTATTACCAGTGACAGAACCAGTCGTACCGAAAGTCGTGTCCCTATTAGGATCCGCATACAGGCTGAAATTGAACGCTGTGATGGTTCCCACGTTGCCCGGGCCAAAGCCAGTCACGCCAGAAACGGTCGCGGTAAAACGCAAATATGCCTGGTAAGTATCCGCTAAGCCGAGAGTACTAACAGGCGAAACAAGTCCCGTGGCGTTGATGCCCAACCCCTGCCCGTTATTCACGAAGGCTGTAAGATAAGCATACCCGGTTTCTGTTTGAGTCGTGGCGCCGGTTTGAGTAACGGTCGCATTAGAAGCATAAGAAAAATCAGTTGCCTGGAAAGGGGCGTAGCCCGAAATCCCGGGAATGACATTCGGGCTGATGGTGAAAATAGGGGACGCGACGGCAGCGCCCGAACCCATCACCGCTAACAGGGCACTGGCGCCGGCGGCGAGCAGTGTCTTTTTCAACAAGTTCATTTCATTTCTCCATCGGCATATTGGACGAACCAGCTGACCCAACGCCATCCGGTGCTTGGCGAGATATAAAGCAAGTACGATGCCAAGTGAATTTTCCCATCAGAATCAATGGTCCATCTCGGTCCAGTTTCTGAAAGTGTAAGCCTAATTTACAGAATTCAGGCTCTTTTGGAAATGTGCTTATTCGCGCCTCAACGGGCCATTAGCTGGGCCAAGGGCAGCCTTGTGGAGCGGCCCTGGGAAGTGCTGCGCGGCCAACCGGTCCGCCCCAAGAAAACGATATCCTCGTTCCGGCCGAACATCGCGTCAGCGCCCAAGGCAAGCTTATGGGCGATCTTTTGCGCCTTGGGGCTGGCGGTAAATTCCCGGCCGGCTGCGGCATACACCCAGAATGCCAGTATTGCAACGCAGGGTTGCATCACCAGACCTAGCTGGGTTGCCATAAGCCAGAACCGCTGAATCGCTTGCCCCGCTCGTAGGGTTTCCACCAAGGCCGCGTCCGGCCCGTCGAAATGCCGCTTCAGGCGGATGGCGAAATAGGACCCGCAAAACAACCCGGGCAACAGGTCCATCTGCAAAGAGGCAAAGGTGGGCGCACCGAGGGCGTTCATAAATTGTGTGCGGCCCCAGCTTCCCATGGACCAGCGCGTGAGCTGCAACGTCAGCGGGTCTATCCCCAGGGCCCGAGAAGGAATGCCCTGCTCACTGTGCCTGTTTTTCCAATCCACGATCCCGCGGTGGACCGCAAAGGTTTCCGGAATGGTCAGGCGGACCTTCGTGGCCAGCCCGCTGAGCGCCGCAATCTCGCGGCGATCGGGCAAGCTTTCATACCATTGAATCTCGATATCCTGGTCCAACGCTCCAGCGAGGCGGTTCTTTTGCTCGCTGGTAAGAGCGCGCATCTTGAACGGGCGCCGGTCCACAGAGCGCCGTAGTATCTCGCCAAAAAGATCTGGCGCCGAAATGGTATCAGCGTCGGAAAAATGCACGTCAATGTGATCAATGCCGTCCGCCGAGCCGGCAAACCGCCAGTTTGCCTTCAATCCAAATGCGGGCGCGGCGATTTCCATATTTTCCAGCAGCGCACCCGCCGACAGAAGGGTGGGCTCGCCCTGGCGATATTCATAAATGTTGGGGTTTGTGCGCCGGACAAGAACTTCGACATCACGACCGCCCCTGACGCGAAAACTCCAGGGCTGCGCGTTGTCCCCACTCGGAGCCCAGCGCGCGATATCCAGGACTGATTCAACCGCCCTGGACGAGGCCTGATTTGTCATCGCCTGCAGATCCCAATTGCTTTTTGATTTGACGTTCTACGACATTGCCCTTCAGCCGTTGTAGAAAGCCGTTGTTTCCGGGACTGCGGAATGTCCGGAACTTATTGAGATAGGCGTCGAAGTGATAGTGGTAAGGCGCGGGCCGCACCTCTCCGCGCTTCAACAGCATCTTCACGACCTGGGCCGCGGTAAATGACGCGCAAAGCTGCACGCCTACAATGGTGGATGGCGCTTTCTTTTTCGCGATGTTCACACGCGTGGGATCGACGAGATAGGCGCGGTGCATGCCATTCGGCGCCAGGCCGAGCAGGAAATTTATATATTGACGAAGATCAGATTTGCCGTCGAAGCGGAAATATTCCTCAAAGGACATCCCGTCTGGCGTGAACGCCAGGAACGCAACGCCCATACCAATGGGAGCTGCCGTTACGGCCGGTATGCCAAGCTCTCTGCACAGCTTGAAAGTCTTCCTCCGGATGTCGACGGCGAAGAAGTCAAACCCATCGATGAAGAGATCCACCCCGGAGAGAAACTCCCGGATGTTCCCCTCATTTATTCCATTCGAAAACTCTTTTAGCCGCATCTGCGGATTGATATCGCTGGCCATGCGCGCCAGGACGGATGTTTTGTCCTGCCCCAGCGTGGACATAGTTGCGCCGACTTGGCGATTGAAATTGGCCAGCTCGAACGTATCCAGATCAGCGATGTGGAAGCCGCCAACACCCAGGCGCGCAAGCGTCAGCAGATGAACCCCGCCAACGCCACCCATCCCCGCTATGGCGATAGTTTTGGCGCGAAAATCCTGTTGCTCGTTCTGCGTGAACCAGCCCAGGTTTCGATCAAACGCCTCTTCGTAAGAAAACTTCCCGCTCACTGCCTGATCCTCGCGGCCTGCTTTCGACCGATTATGCCGAGTCGCTCGGCGAGCGTAGCATACAGGCTGTCTATAGTTTATTTCGCCGGTAAGAACTCAGCCCGCTAGATTGCCAAGCGTGAATGGGGGCGGCCCCCAACATCAAACTTTTTCTTCTGGGGGAGGACCAAGCGCCCCTTATTGGCCTGGAGTTCTTCATAAAGAACACCGCCGTCGGTAAGCACTTCCCAACATTGCGGTTGCAGGCGGCGCGCATTCTCCAGCATGTCCGGCAGGTAGCAGTAGCATGGTTGCCGAATTCCGTGATGCATGACCATCGGCCCGATGGGGGTATAGCAAATGCCCATGCGCGCCAACAGGCGCAGGAATTTCGGTTCCATCACGGCTGTCCAAAAGAACATTTTGCGCTTAACGCTCTCACGCAAGACAAACTGCAAGAGACTCAGAAACGCCAGATTGGTTTCGCGGTATGAATCTGCGCGGGTAGGCAGGGCAGCATCCAGGTCATCCGACTTGCGGCGGCGGAATTCCTTCGAGATCGCGAAACGAGAAACCTCTATGCACTGGTTCGGATTGACGTAATCGGACAGGTCCATCAAGCTCGACCGGAGCAGCGACATAACCGGAAGGCTGTCCTCTATGTCGGATACCGGAAGTATCAAGCGCGCGGACCCCATGGCGCCACCCGTGGGACGATGGAACAGCACGCCCTGAATTGCGTGCGCATCATAGGCGTCCACCTCGAGACCGCCCGGGTGCTCATCGGCATCTTCGAACTTGCGTTCGAGGCAATAGACTTGAAACCGCAATGCATGAGCCGCGTTCATCAGAGCAGGCGAGTCAGCAAGAACCGTAGAAAAATAACGGTCGTGCTGAGCGAGCAAGGTTTCGTCTGCGCCGCGCAGATTGTTTGCAGCGGGATTGGTCAAGGCATTGCGAATTAGTGCGTTCATTGCGTTGCCACTCTTTTATAGCCCCTGCGAATTCTAGGAGCCAAACGCGTTACAACTCGCTAAATCGATCCAACGATTTTGAGCTATTGTTGAAATCCAATCCCCATGAGAGCGGCTCCAAAAAAGTGTTTTCAGAGCTTGTTAAGCAACCAACTACATGCACGCAAAACACTTTAAGCGATAAGAGCAAAGCATCAAGATGCCCTCGCGCACAGCCTAAATAAAATGGCGGTGTCCTCGGTTCCGCAGAACCCTCCGCATCCTTTAGTTACAAGGTAGCTGCCTAAAAGCTCCAAGACAGCCACCAAACTAAACGTCGCAGATCCCTTATCAATATCCTTAACCATAATTCGACAGCTGACCAGCCACTAAATGCAAACTCACCGGGAAAATTCGGTGCGCCTGGGAAGATTGCGATGCGCGCATTTGCACTGAGATGACAACTGCCTTTTTTTAGACGCAACACTTAAACCGGCGTCCGATGCAGGATGGGTTTTGGATACATCCAGAAGGTCCCGCATGCGCGCCTGGCGGCGACTATAAACCCACACGCTCCCTTCATCGCCAGCAAAACAGCCTTATGAATGGGCGGCATCAAGCGCCAAGTTGGGATGGAACCTCTGTCTCCGAGATGAAGACCGCCCTTTTTTAGTCGCAAGACTTAAAGCGGCAATTCCGATTTCGATCGCAGTTCTTGAGACATAGTGAAACTTTCGAACGCAGCCCTGCCAGGCCAAAGTTTTCAGAGCAACGTCATGTTCTGGGTTTGCCACAGCGTGCGAGGGGCACCAACTATCCGCCCAGTCGGCCTGCGGACGCGCCAAGACACCGTATTCGGGATGATCGAGGCCGATTGCCGACCCCGCGGGCACGCCACCGGAAACATCCTGGCGCCATCCGCCGAAAGGTGAAAACCTAACCGCTGAGCCGGATTTTTCGACTGTGCTGCAACGCTGCACAATTTCAATAAGGTGTTGAAATTGCACAATATTAATTCGATAGGAGGCTTTTTAGCCGCGCTTGCCAAACGACATCGGGGTTCATCCAACCTATAGAGTTATGTAGGATAATACGTATCCACCGCCAGTAGCCGAGGTCGAATCCCCAGCTGCACAGGGGTGCGTTGCAATATGGACTGTGAATCAATAGCTTACTAACTCGGCTTGGCTGGCTGACAATATTTAAGGGGTTAAAATCATGCGACACAGCTTTTCGTTCATGCGCAGTCTTGCCATGCTGGCGCTTTCTGCAGGGTTGCTTAGCGTGGTGGGCTGCGCCCGCGGCGGGCCTCCCGCCCCTCCTGTTTCGATGACGCCGGCTGAAACTGCCACCTACATCATCGGGCCCGGCGATGCGCTCCAAATTTCCGTTTGGCACAATGCGGAGCTGTCAACTTCCGTTCCTGTGAGGCCTGATGGCAGAATATCCACGCCCCTTGCGAACGACGTTGTCGCCGCGGGACGAACGCCCGAAGAATTGGGCCATGACATCGAGGCTAGGCTAAAAAAGTTTGTATCGGATCCGACTGTGACGGTCATCGTCTCTAGTTTTGTTGGACCTTATAACCAGCAAGTTCGAATCATCGGTGAAGCGGTCACGCCAAAGGCCATACCCTTCTCTGCGCATATGACCGTGTTGGATGCGATGATCGCCGCAGGCGGGCTTACTCCCTTTGCGTCAGGCAATCGCACACAACTCGTGCGAAGGATTGACGGCAAGGAAACCAATACGACGGTACGGGTTTCGGATCTGCTGAAAAGCGGCGATCTGAGTGCCAATACAGACCTTCGTCCGGGCGACATTATCATCATTCCCCAATCGTTCTTCTAAATGTCAGTATCTTGCTGGCTTAAGCATGATCGCGGAAATTGTCGATTGCGACCGGTCAACCACTGTACGCCTGCTGGCAACATTAGCGGTTTGAGGCGACTCAGCGTCTCTTCCGCAATAATCGCGGCTGTGTTCGCGTCGCAATCCGTTCACGCCCAGGATGTGCGAGGGTTGGAGGTGCCGAGCGCCTCTGGAATATCGGCGCCCCCGTCCGCCCCCCCCGCGTCGATAGTCCCGCCGCCCGCACGTGCGCAGCGCCGCTTTGGAACACTCTATCCGCAGAACCAAGGGCCGCCTGCGCCAGAGTTCCAACTCGACGCAAGCGTGAATTTCAGTGAATCCTACGTCACGAATGCGGCCGGGACTTCGGTTGGAGGGAATCAACCCGATTATCTCTCCTCGCTCGGCGGCAATATTTATATGCATGAACATTCGCGCAGGGTCAGCCTGGATGTCAGCTATTTTGGCCAAGTGGATTTCTATGCCAAGGGTTCGATACCAACCCAAATTAATAACAACCTGCAGGCAGTCGCAAACCTGGATATCATTCACGATCATGTGACCTTGGGCACCAGGGCATTCGCCCAGCCGATCGTGAACAGCAATGTTGGAATAGTGACCGCCGGTGATCGGGTCGTGCCCGACGGGTTCCAAAATTCCTACGGCTATTCCGTCAGCCCAGATTTTCGCTTCGAGCTCGGAAACTTTCTAGTTTCCGAAACAACTCCAAGTTTCAGCCAAGCGTTTTTCACAAATCCGCCGGGAACCCTGAACATCCCTGTTATTCCGGGGTTATTTGGGGCGCAAGACACGACTTCACGGTTCTTGAGCGAAAGAATATCTAGTGGTACGGATTTCGACCGCCTAACATGGAATCTTGTAGGCTCTGTCAGTGAGACAGCCCGCACACAAAGCCTCCTTTCGGAAAAGGTCGGCGTTGCGAACCTGCGTTATGCGATCGACCGTGAATTTTCATTGATCGTGACTGGCGGATACGATGCGATCAGCAATTCCATCCCGCTTTCTCAAGATTTGTCAGGCCCAGTAGCCTTGGCCGGTTTCGGGCTGACCTTTGGGCAGAACTTTTCGCTGCAGGTTGAAGGCGGATCGAAATACAATAGCCCGTCGTTTTTGGGAAATCTAAGTTACAACATCACGCCCCGGGCTCTGCTTACAGCCTCAGTGGATGATACCGTGCAAACGCCAGAGGGCCAGCTTCTTAACAATTTGACCAATCTCACAGCCCGTCCAGACGGCTCGCTGGGCTCGGCGGACGTCTTGGGGAATGGTTCGCCCGCTTCGCTATCAACCTACAGCATCCAGTCGCAAGGCGGCGTCGGCCTGGACCAGACTATATCGCGTTATCAGACGGCTATTGTTTCGTTTATGGAAGATTTCGACCGCAACCATGCAAGCGTCAGCGCTTATGCCACGCGCAAAACAATTCTGAGCGGCGTATTCTTTGGTCCGCCGAAAACCGATTCCTGGGGCGCCATTGTGTCGCTTGGCCGTGATCTCACCCCTCTCCTGAACGGTACGATAAGCGGGTCCTACGGCAGAGACAACCAGTTCGGCGGCGATGCGGCAACCTATGCGCTGCAGGGTCGGCTGAGCTACAGCCTCTCCAGGCAGACCGGTATCTATGCCAGTGTGCAATACCTTGAAAGGTCATCTTCGGCCTCTCTGCAATCACTGTCGCCATTCACGGGAAGCCTGTCTGATTTTCGGGCGACGATCGGACTGTCTCATCAATTGTAAGAATTTTTGTCAGACACATCCCGTCCAACACGAACGTACCGCAGAATTTGACCGACCCGCTCAAAATAAGATCGATGGAAGAATCGGATCTCGCGGCATGGGATTCCTTCGTCCTGTCTCGGTCAGACGGAACGTTTTTCCATCGCGGCGGATGGCATTCAATATTCCGGGACAATTTCAAGCTTGATCCCCGCTTTCTCGTGGCCGAGAGAGGGACCCGCATTGTTGGGGTTCTACCGCTGGTTTTGCAACGTAGCTGGCTGTTCGGCGATGGCCTGATGGCGACGCCCTTCTGTGTGGAAGGCGGCCCTCTCGCACTGGACGCCGAGACGGATGCAGCCCTGACAGCGGCCGCCCTGGAATTACAGGCAGAAACGAAAGCGCCCTATCTGGAATTCCGTTCGCGCACGGCAACCCATGGCTGGGCCGTCAAAAAAGATCTTTACGCCACCTTCTCGCGGCCACTCAGTCAGGACGACCAGGAAAACCTGACCGCCATACCGCGCAAGCAGCGCGCCGTTGTCCGTAAAACCCTGGAGAGCGGCTTGGTCAGCGAAGTCGATGACAAGGTGGACGATACATTCCGGGTCTATGCCGAAAGTGTCCGGAACCTCGGCACGCCCGTTTTTGCGAAGCGTTACTTTACGGCGCTGCGCAAGACCTTCGGCAAGGATTGCGACACGCTGGTGATCAAGGAGAATGGCGTTCCAGTGAGCGCCGTCCTCAACTTCTATCACGGCGACACCGTGCTGCCTTATTATGGCGGCGGAACAAAGCTCGCCCGCCGCAACGGCGCCAACGATTTCCTATATTGGGAGGTCATGCGCCGGTCCGCGGCGCGGGGCTATCGCCGTTTCGATTTCGGGCGCAGCAAGGCCGGCACCGGCGCTTTTTCCTTCAAGAAAAACTGGGGCTTTGTCCCGGAATGGCTGGAGTATGAGTATCATTTCCTGCCGGGTCACAGCATGCCCGACAAAAATCCCCTCAATCCCAAATATTCCCGCAAGATCGAGATCTGGAAAAAGCTTCCCTTGCCGGTCGCAAATTTTTTAGGTCCTTGGCTTATCCGCGGGCTGGGCTGACTTACAACACGGCTTAGCCGGCGGGCGCTGCCGCATCTCAGCCCCATTTGGCGGCCAGCTGAACCGCGGCGGCACGGTCGTCGAACTTGTCATTGCGCGCTAGCAGCGCTTTGAGCAGACCGCGCGCCGCATCACGATTGCCGGTCGCGTCCAGCGCGACCACCAGGTGATAAGTGATGCCGCCATCCGCGGGGCGAAGCTGATGCGCGCGCTTGAGCAGCGGCAGACTGTCTGCCGCTTGCTTCTGCTGCAACTTCAACCATCCCAGGGTATCGAGAATCTCTGGCGAATCCGGCACCAGTTTGGACGCTTGCGTAACCAACGCAATCGCCCGGCGCGGATCGTCCGACTGCTTCAGCCAGCCCAGATTGTTCAGGCTCAATATGTTATTGGGATCACGCTGCAACACGGCCTGATATTCGGTGGCCGCCTTGGCCTTGTCTCCCTGCCGCATGAGCAGGGTGGCATATTCCACGCGCACGGCGGTATCCGAAGAATTCTTTTCCAGCCATTTGGACATGGCGTCCAGCGCCGCTTTCTCGTTGCCGCCCGCAGCCGACATCCGGACCATCCGCATCAGGGTTGTGTTGTTCGGCCGCGCCGCGAAGCTTTGCTGGTACACCGTGCTGGCCTGGTCAGGATGTCCCGCCTTGACCAGCGTATCGCCCAAAATAATGTCCGCGGTATTGCTCGGATTTGCGGCCCGGAACGCGCGCGCCGTCGCCACCGCGCCCGCGGCGTCGCCCTGGGAGAATTGAAGATTGATCATGGCGGTCTGCACGTCCGCCGAATTGCTGTCTAAGGCAACCGCCTCTTTCAGCGCAGCGGAGGCGCCGGCACGGTCGCCGGCGGCCTGCAGGGCATTTCCAAGCAGTATCTGCGGCGCCGGTCCTTTGGGAGCCGTCGCGACCACGCGCCGGAATGTCGCCACCGCTTCGCTCTTTTGACCCGCCGCGCTCTGGGCCTGTCCCAGGAGCGCCAGCGCCTGGACATTGGTGGGCTGCGACTTGACCATTTCATTGGCCGCGGCAACCGCGCCCTTGAAATCCTTGCGCACCAACAAATAGCGCACCAGCGCTATGCGGGGGGACGGATCCTTGGGCACCTGCTGCATGGCCTGCGACAGCAGGCTCCTCACATTCTGATCCTGCCCCTGCAGCGCCGAGATTTCCGCCAGCTTGAGATACACCGGGACGTTTTTAGAGTTCGCCTTCAGGATGGCACTCAGATCCCTGTTGGCGTCTGGGTATCTCTTCATTTGTGTCAGAACGCTGGCACGTCCGTAGAGGCTCACCGGATTTGCCGGGTCCAGCTGGACCGCTTTGTCATAGGCCGCCAGCGCCGCATCGGTATTGTTCTGCGCCATCAGAACCTGTGCGCGCAGCGCCAGTGATTGGTCACGCCGCTTTGAGTCGCTGCCAAGCTTGTCCGCTGCCGACAGAGCTTCTGTAAACTTGCCTGCGCGCGTCAGCGCCGCCACCAGCTGCCCGACCAGCACGGGGTCCGTCGGCTTCTGTGCGACCGCTTCCGCCAGGCTTTTCAAGGCCTCTTCCGACTGGCCCTGCTGGGCCTGGAGCCCGACGATGCCAAGCGTCACCTCATCGGAACCCTTTCCCGCCTGCTCCAATTTCTGAAGCACGGCCAATGCGTCATTCGGCTTGCCTACCTTGACATAGATGCCGGCCAGCAATCGCGACGTCGCCGGATCCAGCGAGTCCCGGATCGGCTCCAGTGCGTTCAGCGCGCCGGATTTATCGTTTTGACGGAGCCTAACCCCGGCCAGGCGCAGCCGCAAATTCGTATCGGAAGGAAATCGCGCGATAGTGGCCGTGAGGATCGACGCGCTAGTTTCCAATGCGCCCGCGCCCTCCGCCATTTGCGAGACCATAAGCGCCGTGCTGGGCTGGGATTGGATAAAGGAAGCTGGCAACGACTGTGCATCATGCCAGGCGCCCTTGATATTCCCGGCCTTGGCCATCAGCACCGACCGATAATAAACCCCGACGGCATTGGTCGGATTCTTGGCAATGATGGCCTCGACGTCCGCACGGGCCTTGGCGTTCTGGTTCATGCGCATCAGCACTTCGACATGCGAGAAGCGCGCCGGCAGGCTGGCGGGAAACCTCGCCAGCAAATCGTCGGACTGCTTGAGCGCCTCGTCCAGCTTGCCCGCGTCCATTAACAGGCCGAATTTGAACAACCCCGCATTGACGTCGGCAGGAGCAAGTTTGATCGCCTCCTCTGTAAAGGCCATCGCCGATGGGAGATTGCGCTGTTGCTGCGCCAGGCGCGCGCGCGTCAGCAGGCCGGTTTCGTCACGGCGCAATTTCAGGGACTTGTCCATGGCGGCGGCGGCATCTGCCGGCTCACCTAGGACCTGGAGCGCCAACGCATGGGCTTTGTAAATATCCGCGGCAATGGCCGAGTTCATGTTGGCCGCGGAATCCGGAAATTCTTCCAGAAGATCCTTTTCCTCGTGGCGCAGGAGCATCACCTGGAACAACGGCGGAATAACAATCTGGTCTGAAGCCCCATCCTTGCGGGCCTGGCGAAGCTCGCGTTCGGCGGAATAATAGTCTCCCGACTGCAGCAGCACCGTGCCCAACTGTGCCCGCACCGTGCCGTTTCGCGGTGCCGCACTGGACGCGTTTTTCAGGGTGATGACGGCCAGAGGAACGTTTCCGGCCTTGAGGGCTTTTTGTGCCTCCGCCACAAGCTGGGACACAGCGGCGGTGGACGCGTCTCCGCCAGGCGGAGGAACAGCGGCAAATGCGGTGGGCCACACCGCCAAGGTCATGATGGCAGCCGTTGCAAAAAGAACAGATCGCAACCGGGATGTCTGGGTTTTCATGGAATGAACTCCAATTGGCATTTGTGTGCCAAGTTAATCTTGGCCGATAAGGCTGTAGAGATGGGGCCGACTGATGCCGAGAAGCTTGGCCGCCTTGGAAATATTGCCGTCCGTACAGGCCAGCGCCTCGGCCACAAGCCGCTTTTCCAGGTTTTCGACTTCCTTGCGCATGTTCAGGTCGCGGAACGCGCCCACGGCGGCCTCCAGATCGAGATCCTGCGCGGTGATGCGCTTGCTCTCGGCCATGATGACGGCGCGTTTCACGCGGCTTTCCAGTTCGCGGACATTGCCGGGCCAGGAATGGCGCGATATCGCGCCCAGCGCATCGTCGGTAAACCCGGCGACATGCTTGGACAGGGCCTTGTTGAATTTGTTGAGGAAGTATTGCGCCAATAGGACCGAGTCAGTTTCTCGTTCCCGAAGCGCGGGGAGATCGATGAGGACGTCGTTGATGCGATAATAGAGGTCTTCGCGAAATTTGCCTTCGGCGATCAGTTTTTCCAGCTTCTGGTTTGTCGCGGTGATCAGGCGGACATCGACGGTGATGGACTCGCGGCCGCCGACCCGTTCCAGCCGGCGTTCCTGCAGGAAGCGCAACAGCTTGGCCTGCAAGGGCATCGGCATGTCGCCGATTTCATCGAGAAACAGTGTTCCCTGGTCCGCCATCTCGAACTTGCCATGCGTCCGCTTGACTGCGCCGGTGAAGGCGCCGCGCTCATGGCCGAACAACTCGCTTTCCAGCAAATTCTCCGGAATCGAGGCGCAATTGATCGCAATAAAGGGTTGCGCCTTGCGCCGTGAGACCTGGTGCAATGCACGCGCCATGACATCCTTGCCGGTGCCGGTTTCGCCCGTCAGCAAAACACTGACATCCATGGGACCAACCCGGTCCAGCATCCGCGCAATCTGGGTCATTTTCGGCGACGCATAGACCAGGCCGTCATTGCCGCCGGCAGAAAGCTCGCGTAGCTGGGTGTTTTCCTCCTCCAACTCGGACATCCGCAGAGCGCGGCTGATGACCAGCTTGAGAATTTCGCTGTCGATCGGTTTTGCGATGAAATCAAAGGCGCCGTTCGCCACCGCCTTGACCGCGTTGGCGCGCTCAACATTTCCGCTCGCAACAATGACCTTGATCCGCGGCGCCGCGTTCAGGATTTCATCGAGGGTTTTTAAGCCCTCGCTGGCGCCGTTTTCGTCAGGAGGCAATCCGAGGTCTAGAATAACGACGCGGAAAGTCGAATTGCCAATTTTTTCCAGGGCTTCAACGCGAGATCCCGCGACATCGACGACATAGGGTGAAAGCGCCCAGCGCATCTGCTTCTGCAGGCCCAGGTCGTCTTCAACCAACAAGACCCGTTCTTCCGTACGTTCTTCGCTTTGCGCGGCTGTCGCAGCAGATCTTTTCATGATTTGACAAGGGCCGGCGTTCTCGGCAGAGACAAGATCACACGCGTGCCGCTTCCCACGACACTCTCCACACTGACGTCACCGCCAAGATCACGCATCAATTCGCGAATCTGATAACCCCCGACACCAAAGCCGCCGCGCTTTGTGGAGCGCAGCGGCCGGAAAAGCTCTTCATCGATAAACTGCTGTGTCATCCCGGCTCCTCGGTCTGTCACCACAATTTTAAACAAGGCCCCGGCCACCGAGAGATCGATTTCCACGGGAGCGCCGGGTTCCGACGCCTCAAAGGCATTGGAAACAACGTGCTCAAGTACTCGCGATAAAGCAACGGAATCTGTATTAACTGGTGAAGGAGTGGTGGGCATTTGCAGTGCTATTAGGTATCCCAAATCCGTTTTTTTTGCAACAAAATCCGCAAATAACTCATTTAAATCAACGACATGGAATCTGGCCCCCGGCGCTGGATTATTTGTCCCTACCACCGTCAGCCCCTTCAGCATGGCCTCCAACCGCTCGACAGAATTGGACAGGGTAATAACCATGTCGTCCCGGAACTCCTTCTGGTCCCCAAACTGGGCGATGTTGCGTACCAAAAGGCTCAATTGTCCGATCGTGTTCTTGATATCATGCACGACAAAAGCGAAGCGCTTGTTAAAGTCCTCAAGCTGCCGGGCGTCGGCAAGCGACTGCGCGGTTTCCTCTTGGACCAGGTGGGCTGTAGCCTGCATTGCCAGGATCCGCACCAGGCTTTCGTCCTCCCAATCGAGTGTTCGGGATACCCGCGGCCGGTTCAGCACAACAAACCCGACCAGCGTGGAGCGGTAGCGCAGGGGCAGGACAACCCAGCCGTCATCTACAAAGCTTTTAAAAGCCAGGAGGGGTTTGTCGTTTTCTTCTCCGGAAAATTCCACAAATGGCCGGTCATCCTCGCGAAGCAGTTCAATTCTGTCATCACCCTCCGATAGCGAAGGCATGGAAACCGACGCGCCGAGCTTTCCGGAAAGCTTAAATTGTCGCCAGCTTTCCTGATATAACCAGATGGCGCCCCCCGAGGTGTC
This sequence comes from Alphaproteobacteria bacterium, assembly GCA_013697055.1. GTDB lineage: Bacteria > Pseudomonadota > Alphaproteobacteria > Micropepsales > Micropepsaceae > Rhizomicrobium. Next base: position 28,105 of record JACCXK010000101.1, on the reverse strand, counting down.
CAAGAGATTGCATAGGACGCGCAAAGCGCGCTCGGCGGCGCTTTTTTCTGGGCTGGCGGTCAGACCGCGAATCGCTCTCTCCCACTCGACCCTGTAGTCATACTTCAGGTTGAAAAAATTCTTATTGATCATAAGCCGGATGCGCGAGCGGACGGCGCCCGATACGAGCGCGGCCACCACGCCGACAATCCCGCCAAAGGCGACGGTGAGCGCCAAGGCCGTGCCGTTGGTGCCGCCATAGGACCGGACGTACCAAGCCGCAAAGGCGGTGCCTTGCAGCAACACCCCCACCGCGATCAGCGTGGCGGTGTGAAAGACAAAGGTGCGCGAAGAATGTATGCGCAGCTGAAGCTGCGGCAGCCGTGCAGAACAGATGACGAAAAGCGGCAGAACGATGAGCGTCACCAGCGGATCGGCCAGCACCAGGCTTGAATTGTATGTGTGGGTAAGAAATTCCGGAATTCGGACGATAAGTTGAAAAACGAGCATAGCGGAAAGGCCGATTGCCCAGTGCTTCAAGGCCCAGAAATCGGCACGCGGTGCATTGCGCAGCACATTCTCTATTAGGACGAAGGACAATATCGTGGTGATCACGCGGACGAGCGTGATGTCAATCGAAACACCAGCCAGATTTCCGAATGTAAGCGATGTCGAATAGAGGAAAAGCTGGAGCACAGTCAGCATGGCCGCAGCAACCGCTGCGGCGCGCCAATAATTGCGTTGCCCCATCTGGGGGTACATCAAGGTAAGAGAAAATACGAGCCAGGCGCTATCCCGTAAAACACCTGCGAGATTGAACAGCAAATCGTCGGGAAGCAGATCGTAGGCGGTAAAAACGAAAAGCTGGGCGCAAACCGCCGTGGCTGCCGTTGCGCCGAGAAAAAAGAACGACACGCGCGACCGGGATCCGCGGCTGGCGACCATTCCCGAGAACACGGCATAAACAATCGCGACCAGCTGATAACCAACGGCAGGCCAAAGAACCGTCATTTATGAGCGCTTCTCGTGTCTTGTAGGATTGCAGCGTAAACCGGAAGACGTCGCCTTGGCAATTTATCCCGGACGGCCAAAGAAAAGAGGCTCTTGCGCCGGTCTATTATGGACTCGGCCGGTTTATGTGTTGTGTACGGGCGAGCGCAAATCCAGCAGAGGTTTGGTCTGCAAGACCGTACACGGAAGACCGGCGGATCTTTCGCTCAACCCGTAAACCTTCACCCCATCGGTCTTGGGTGTTACCATATACGAGCCTTTTCCCGACGACGCAGCCCCCAACCCGCTCTGGTTTGCAAACCCTATGAAGCTATTAAATCCCGGACGTCGCAACATCGTCTGAGGTGCCACCATAGTTAAATCCCGGATTGTGATACCAGAAGGAATGTGAAAAGGAACGCCGGCAGCGTCCTGGTTTTCCCCGGAATAGTGAATGACCCAGTGCGCATCGGTACCCGGGGACTTCTCGCAGACCAACCCATCAATGTCTAGGATACCGCCGTCGGGCACATCCAAACAGGCACTTTCAGTTCCGCCATTTCCAATAAGACGCGTATTGCGAATTATCGTTTTTGCCGCGCGCGTTTTCAGCAAATGACCGATCTTGCAGCGGGTCGATAACGTATCTTCAACGGTCAACGTATCGCCATCAGAAAAGTAGATATTATGAACGCGACCGGTATCATTCCCGTTATCGTGGAAATAGCAGCGTCGTAAGGTAAGAGACTGGCCGACGGCTCCCCCCATGATGCCGGTATCGCAACCACTGAATTCACAATCTTCAAAAAGCACGTGACTATTCATAGGTATCTTTGCAAAGGTCTGCCCTAGGCGTACCGCCGCATAGTTGCCGATATCGTCATGCCGTCGAAATCCCCGAAAAATCAGATGCCGAAACGTGGCATCGCAGCTACCGGTGGCGAAAAGGCCCGTCTGATAATAAAGCACACCATCCCCAGAACCGTCAGTATCCAGGACAGGCGCCGGTTTGCCAGCCTCGCCCTCAATGATCACCGGCCCTAGCAGCATTCCTTCGTAGGGCGGCCATCCGACCAGCGACGGCCACCGCCGAGAGTGTGACCCGCTGTCGTTGGTGTAATATCCCGGAGGTCCAGGGCTGATGATAATTCGAAACCCCATGCGCTCGATCGTAGCGGGATCGGTATACCCGTTATTCCACCGAGGGATCGAATTCATAAAACACCCCGCCTCTGTCAAAGTGCGGTATTTCTTGCCGGGGCCGACCTCCAAGATTTCATGGGAAATCGCTGACGCACGGGCTGGAGCGGCAGTGTTTTTGCCTGACGTAGAGAGGTACTGCCCTGACGTCGGTCCCGGTGCTGCCGCATGCGAGGGCGCCGCCACCAAGGCAAAAGCGCCGCCGGACAGCACGTTGCGCCGCGACAGCAACGTTACTTTTGAACGACGGCCAACTGGTGTCAAACGTTTGTTCACTGAGAACCCTTGCTGTTGCTGACGATGGTCCTTTGACCAATGCTCTACCGTGATCGGTAGGCTGTCCGCCCAAACCCAACCGGTCAAGCCCGAATTCAATAATATCGAGACTAAAGGACCCCGGTGCATGCTACGCACCTCAAAACACATATATTTTGGAAGCCTATAGAGTCAGCAAATACTGCTGACTGCCATGGAGTATTCGGGTCTCACGCAATTGGTGGGGTAAGTCTCGTGCGCTAAAATCGAGCGCGTCTTCGCGTCCGCATGCCTGATAGCACCCACATTTTCCGTTGGTTCGAAACACATGGGGCGAGATCAACGATCCTTTCTGCCATTAGAGTTGAGTTTCTCGCGGCCTGTGCTAGAAGGCCAGTATCCCAACCACAGCCATGTCCAAGTCGGAATACGTTTTGGCGTGTGTAAGGTTTCTTAACAATAAATGTCGTATTGCGGGTTAACTAGGTACCGCATTTATGATCTCTAGCTGGAGTGGACGACAGTGAACTCAGGAGCTCCCCTACGCGTTGGTCTTATCGGTGCCGGCAACATCGCCGACGTGCACGCAGAGGCCCTGACGGCGCTGAAGCTGCCAATTTCTGCAATCGTAGATCCCAGAGCCGAAGTGCGTGACCGTTTGGCGCGCAAGTACAAGATTGCAGCTTCTTTTACTTCAGTTGATGAAGCGATCTCAGCCGACGCCTTCGATCGCGCCCATGTGCTGGTCCCCCCCGATCTTCACGCCGCCATTGCTGCGCCCCTGCTCCGGGCCGGCAAGGCTGTCTTGGCAGAAAAGCCTCTGGCCACCAGTCGGCAGGATTGCGAACTGCTTACGGGATTTTCGAGTGGCACCGCGATTCTCGGTGTCAATCAAAACTTTGTCTATCACCCCGCATTCGCCAAGCTACGAGAGGCGGCAGCAAAACATGCGCTGGGCGTACCGCGGTTTTTGAACATGGTGTATCATGCGCCGTTGCGTCAGATGGCGTCCCGTCAGTTTGGTCATTGGATGTTCCGCCAGCCTCGCAACATCCTGTTAGAGCAGGCGGTTCATCCCCTTTCGCAAATCATGGCGCTGTGTGGGGAGATAGGCGCGATCCAGGCGGTCGGCGATGCCCCCACAGAAATTGCACCGGGAGTGGACTTTTACTCTTCATTTACGGCATCGCTTTCGGGACAGCATCTCCCAGCGAGCTTTCGCTTTGCGGTAGGCCAGAATTTTCCGTTCTGGCAGGTCAGCGTCATTTGCGATGACGGGTTATTGGTCGCCGATATGTTGACCAATCAATTCTGGGAAGTAACTCGGACTCGCTGGCTGGACCCGTTGGATCATCTTCTGCGCGGATTCGACGGTGCGCGGTCAACCATGAGTGGGAGTTTCGCAAATTTCAAAAATTACGGCCTCTCCATGCTTGGTCTGGCCGCGCGCTCCGATGGGTTCTATATCTCGATGCGCGAAAGCATACGCGCTTTTCATGCTGCAGCGGACCAAATGGCACCGCCGCTTTCCGACGGACGTTTTGGCAGCGCGCTGGTTGGTATCTGCGATCGCATCGCCGACCAGATCATGCCTGCACCCCGGTCGATGCAGCCGCCTGTTCCTAAACTTGCGGGAGATCCAGACATAGCAGTGCTTGGGGGCACTGGATTTATTGGAACTGCGCTGGTCAAGCGACTGCGTGCTGATGGCCTCACGGTGGCTGTCATGGCGCGCAACATCGGCAACCTGCCCGCGATTTTTCAGGACGGCGGCGTTACGGTGCATCGAGGCGACATAGGAAACCCCGAGCAGGTTGCCGCCGCCATCCGTGGGGCGTCGGTTGTGGTCAACCTCGCCCATGGCGGCGGGAGCGGCAGTTGGGAGGAGATTCGAGACGCCATGCTTGGAGGAGTGCAAAACGTCGCCATTTCCTGTCAGAAGGCGCAAATTTCCAAGTTGGTCCATGTTGGCTCGATCGCCTCACTTTATCTAGGATCGCAAAATAAGCCCGTTACCGGGAATACGCCGCCTGACAAGAAGGCCGAAGAACGCGCTTTCTATTCCCGCGCAAAGGCAATGTCTGACGAATATCTGATGCAGCTGCACAGCGAAGGTAAGTTGTCGGTATGCGTCCTCAGACCAGGGCTGGTGGTGGGCGCTGGAACATCACCCTTTCATTCGGGTCTGGGCTTCTTCAACAATGAACAGCATTGCATTGGCTGGAACGAAGGGCGCAATCCCCTACCCTTTGTTCTCGTCAATGACGTGGCCGATGCAATACTTTCCTCCACCAAGGAGCCTCGCGCCTACGGCGCGGCCTTCAATCTAGTAGGAGATGTCCGGCCGACTGCCCGGGTCTATATAGAGGCACTTGGGCAGGCACTACATCGACCACTGAAGTTTCATCCGAAAAATCCTTATATGCTTTATGCAGATGAACTCGGAAAATGGGCTATCAAGCGGATCGCGGGACGTAAGGTGCCGCTACCGTCATTGCGTGATATCCTATCTCGGGGCCTGAAGGCCGACTTTGATTGCAAGGACGTCAAAGAAACTCTGCAATGGGCACCCGCAAATGATCCGCAGCAATTTTTCTCGCGGGCTTTCGACAGTGGCGGGTAGGACGAGCGACGCCGAGGCTGTGTTGCAAGTCACGGTTTTTGCAACATTCCGCGTGGGCGGCCCACAGGTGCGATTTGCAGCCTTGGCCAATCATCTAGGGCGCTCTTTTCGGCACATCATCGTCGCGATGGACAATCAGTTTGACTGCAAGAGCTTGCTAGATCCCAGTCTCGACATCACTTTCCGTTCGTTCGACATCGATAAAGCCAAGATATTCGCAAACCTGCGAATGTTTCGAAAATTCTTAGGTGGCATTAAGCCGGACGTGCTGGTCACCCATAATTGGGGAAGTATTGAATGGGCACTCGCAAATTGGCCCGGCCTGGTGCGTCACATCCACATAGAAGACGGATTCGGTCCAGAAGAGGCCGCCAGACAGCTTCCGCGCCGCGCCTTGGCGCGGCGAGCCTTATTGGGCCGAAGCCAAGTTGTCGTGGCGTCCCACAAACTAGAGCAGATCGCCACTGGGATCTGGAAACTCGATCCTCATATAGTTCACTTTGTGCCCAACGGCATCGACTGTGAACGCTTCGCTGCCGGTGCAGAGCCGATTGTGCCTGCCGGTGCGCCAACCATCGGCACTGTAGCCGCACTTCGCCGCGAAAAGAACTTGCCGCGACTGATAGAAGCCTTCCGAACCTTGCGCGAGAATATGCCCTGCCGATTGGTCATAGCCGGGGACGGGCCGGAGCGCTCTATTCTCGAAGAACAGGTGGAGCGTCTTGGTTTGGGTGAAGATGTGATTTTCCTGGGCCACCGTACGGATACCGAAAGAGTCTATGCGAGCCTTTCTATATATGTGTTGTCCTCTGATACTGAGCAGATGCCCCTCTCAGTGATCGAGGCGATGGCCGCGGGCTTACCTGTAGTAAGCACCGATGTCGGCGACGTGCGGGAAATGGTGTCCGCCGGAAACCGTGAATTCATTCGGGGTGACGATGCGGAAACACTGGCGCTTAATTTGGGCACTCTATTGGAATCGCGGCAGGCCGAGCATATCGGGGCACACAACCAAATCAAAGCCCGTGAAGATTTTTCCCAGGTAAAGATGTTTTCGGCCTACGAAGCACTGCTTCGCGGCGCCGTAATTTAGGCCCCTTGTTACCTGCCAATGATTCGCCATTCGCGTTCATGAGGGCGCCGGGAATTGACCGTCGGATTCAACGCCACTCCTAGAACTTTGTGCGGCGGACGAGTTCTTTTTGCGTTTTTTCAAGGTTGCCGCGTCGGCCATCACGGTTAATGGCGGGATCAAGCAGATTATAATGATGAATAGGTCGTAATAGGCCACGCTCAATGCAGCGCCACCGACGCAGAATGCGATTATGATGCTGAGACACGATCGCGACAGACTGGGAATCCAGCTGGCATCTGTGCCCTCAAGATCGCGCCGCGCCAACTTTAGAAAACTTAGAGCTGCTATCACCAGTATAGCGAGATAAATCGCAAGGCCTATGAAGCCGTGCTCGCCCAACACTTGGAAATAAATGCTGTGGGCTGCATGGGGAAACTCAGCCGGAAAATAGTAATTGTAGATTGATCGTAACTGAGGTGCATAAAAACCCGCTCCAAACGGGAAATGGTCTATCGCGTACTTGGTAGCCACCTGCCACGCCGTCCATCGGCCCATGAACGAACCATCAGTCTTTGCCGAACCGATCGTATTCATACGATCATAAAAACTCTGAGGCATTAGCAGTAATGCGAGAATCGCAAAACTCCCTATCGCCGACAAATATAGGAACTTCCTCTTGCTTTGAACGACAGCAACCAGGCCCAAAACCGCCATCGCGATGAAGGCACCTCGCGAATAGCTTCCTAAAACGGCAATACCGATTAGTGCCATGCACCCCAGTAAAGTCAGCGAGAGCGCCCTAGATCTCACTGTCGAACGCAAATATTCTATAACTGGCAAGATCAAGAGGAGTGCGAGTGCCAACGCATTGTTGTCACCAATGGCCGTACCAAGCGGTCCGAGGACACGGTAATTGCCGCCCGTTGCCAGGGTAAACAAACCACCTTTCACGCCGTAGTACATTAAGGAAATAGCTGCGCACCATAGAATGGCCTCTATTCGAATTTTGTTCGTGGCGAGGGAGGAAACTATAAAACCCAGCGCAAACACTCTCCAAAAACGATCCCAATAAGGCCATGAGAAACTCGGCGCAAAAGCAAAAAACGAGTTGATCGTTAGCCATACCAAGAAAGCGAGCAACAACACCGTGATACTATGGACCCTCAGAGTTTTAGGCTCTTTCGAAAAAAACCAGGAAATCCCCGTTACGACGACGATTGCAAAATTGAGCGGAAGCGTCTGGCTAAAGCCATAAGCCTCCATGTGGGGCGACATAAGGGTAAACCACACCCACATCAGGACCCCGACAAAAGGAAACCTAAGGGTGAAGCCCAGTCCGATCATGACTGCGACAACCAGAAAGATGTCGCGCATATTTATTAACCCCGTAAATACACCGAGCCCGAACGAGCGATTGCCCCAAGTCTGTTAGGGCTTGTCTAACGCGTGATTCTTAAAGTACACCTTAGAATACGATAAAATCGGTATATAGCCGAATGCGTATTTGATCGGCCACAGATGATCCGGAGACCAAATTGAGCGGCGCCTGGTATGGCCTGGCCACGGTCGCGATCGCCCTCGTCGTTCGATGGCTGATCTTGAATGATCCCGGATCGTCTCGCCACAAGCAACGGGCCGCGGCGGAGACGGGGACCGCCGTCGAATCTGAAAAGACGGGGCCAAATCGCGGCAAAAGATCGAAGCGTTGGCGCGCCCGGAACTGAGTTTTCGTCCGCAATCCAATTCGTTGTGGCAGAGACCCTAACCTTCTCAGCGTGATAGTCATTCGCCAGGAAAGAAGTCATCGTCGAAATGGCATCAGACAATGAGTCCACCTGTTCACCTTATGCAATTGAGGGACTTTCATTCTCATGGGAGCGCGTCGATAGGGTCGATGCAATTGCCGCACAATGGAAAGACCTGGAGGCACGATCGGATTGTTCGTTTTTCCTGAGCTGGGACTGGATGGGCACATGGCTCGCGAGCGTGCCAGGCGAACCGCCCTTGCTTTTGTCGGTGCGCGATTCCGGTCATGTCGTTGCCCTGGCCATATTCAATGCCAAAAGGCTTTGGCGCCGTTTTATGCCGAGCCGCGCGATAACGCTGAATCGGACCGGCGATCCCTATTACGACCTCATCAATATCGAATATAACGACATCCTGACTGACCGCCGCTATCCCAACATGTGGCCAGCCGTCATGGCGTTTCTCAAGCGCGCCAAAATTCCCGCTGGTTCGTTTCGAAACTGGGATGAATTGCACGTGGCCATGGCCACCCGGGAAGTCGAGCAGATCGCCCGCGACGCAAACTTGATGGTGCTTGAACTCGCGCACAAGCCTTCCTGGCGTGTCGATCTCGACGCCGTCCGGCGGAACGGCAAACCCTATCTCGACACAATCAGCAGCAACGCCCGGTATCAGATCCGCCGCGCCATCCGCTTTTACGAAAAGGACGGTCCGGTTCTTGGCGTTAGGGCGCAAACCCAGGACCAGGCGGCGGCGTATTTTGCGGAATTTAAGCAATTGCACCAGGCATACTGGGTCCAGCGGGGTACGCCGGGCGGGTTCTCGAATCGCCATTTCGAAAGTTTTCACCGGACTCTGCTGCGGACTTGCCTGGAACGGAGAACGGTGGAGATTTACCGCGTATCGGCCGGCAGCCGGTTGATCGGTCAGGTTTACAATTTCATATATCGCGGACGCGTCTACGCCTATCAGACCGGATTCTCCTACGAGGATGATTCGAAGGCCAAGCCCGGGCTGGTGAGCCATTATTTGTGCATGCAACAACATCTGGAAGGCGGCGCTTCGACGTACGATTTCATGGCCGGCGACAATCGTTACAAGCGGACATTCGGGGTCCCGGGACCCAATATGTCGCACTATGTTTTTCAGCGCAGGACAGCGACCCGAATGACCGAGGCAGTTCTGCGGCGCTTGAAAAACCTAGTTATGCCGCGACCGGAATAAGCCGATCGCCAAGGGCCCTAAAATATAGACTATATCTAGTATATATTTGACAAAATAACTCTAGATATAGTGGGTATCGATCCAGTTGGAGGCGTGTGTCGTAATATGTGCCGGTGCTCACAAGTATCTGTATAAAATTAACCATTCTGACCGTTAAAACAAAAGGAGGTCGCTATTTGCGGAGCCTTTAACAAAATTCAGTACTGAACCCGGTATGTTCCGCCTCATATTTCGATTAGCGGCCTGCATAACCTTGAACTTAAAACCAAAATCACTAAGGCAATCCGTCGAATGCAACCTTGGAAGATACAAGCCCGCAGCCATCTGAGCGGCGCCTGGCATTATCGCTGGACAGGCATTGCGGTCGCATGGGTAGTCTGCGCTTTGGGATGGGGGATCTTCGCGCTGGTGCCGAACCAGTTCCAGGCGATTGCCAAAATCTATCTCGATACCGATACGATGATGGAGCCCTTGCTAAGAGGGCTCACGGTCACCACCGATCCCGATCAGCAAGTTTCGATCATGCTCAACACACTGCTGACGCGGCCCAATCTGGAACAGGTAGTTCGCCTAACATCCTCGCCCGGCGCTACCCTATCGAGCGCAGATATGGCCAGGGCGGTCGAAAGCCTCCAGAGCCATACAAGCCTCAGGCCGCTCGGATCCAAAAACCTCTATGAACTGGCTTTTTCGGACAAAAACCCGAACAAGGCGCTGAGTGTCTCACAAACGCTGATCTCGATATTTGTGGACTCCAATATCGGGACCAAGCGCAAGGATTTTCAAGGAGCGCAGTCGTTCCTAGATGACAAAGTCGCCGAATATGAAACCCTTGTCCGCGAGGCGGAACAAAGACGGGCCGCTTTCAAGCAAGCAAACCTGGATGTGCTTTCCAATGCCTCCACGCCCGAAGCTGCCCGCGCCGAGGTGGAAAAGACACGTCAGGATGTGGGCGCGGCGCAAGCCCGGCTGTCCAGCCTGCAAGCCCAGCTCAGGACGATCCCGAAGGTAATCTATGTCGACGGACCAGGGCCCATCATTCTGAGTTCGGGCACCTCCAACAGCGCCATGGCCAGCGGCGGCAGCGCGATCCAGCGTCTCGCAGACGCCAAGCAGGGCCTGATCGAGTTGCAATCGAGATATACGGACGACCACCCCGACGTTAAGGCCGCAAAACGCCAGGTCTTGCGCCTGCAGAAAGAGGTCGCAGACACGCCCGCAGTAGGAACGCAGGGCAGCGGGAATCAGTCGATCTCAAATCCGATTTACGTTCAGATGCAGGGCAAAGCATCGGATGCCATGACGGAAGTCGCATTTCAGGTGCACCGCTATAACGACGCATTGGCGCATCTCGAAGCCGCAAAAAGCATGACGTCTCGCGCGATCGAAGTGACCACAAAGTTCGCCGACCTGGACCGCGATTACGATCTGGTCCACAAGACCTATCAGGACCTGATTTCACGCCGCGAGGCCGCAAGAATCTCACGCGCGGTGAATGACCAGCAATCGACAATTAACGTACGCGTTATTGAACCACCGAAAAAAGCGCCCTATCCATCCGCGCCCAATCGGCCGCTGATCAATTCCGCTATATTGCTCGCCGGCCTGATTTGCGGCCTTGTCAGCGCGTGGATGCTGAGCTGGAATGCCGGCCGGTTCTTCGTCAAGGACCAGCTGCTGGCAGAGTTTGACTATCCCATTATCGGTGTGGTCTCCCGGCTGGAACGGGGAGAAGAGGCAATAATCATGCGCCGGGCATATCGCAGCCTGGCGGCCTCATTGCTGGTCCTATTCTGCAGTTATGTGGGGGTTATGTTGATTTTCGATGGCGCCTTGCGAGGCACTCTGCGGGGGTTGCTATGACGGACAAGCCAGGAGAGCCCCTGAACCTCATCGAGCGGATGGCAAAACGCCTCGCCGCGGAGGAAGGCGCGGCAACGAATGTGGCGCCGCCCAGAAAGATCGGTCTGGTGGAACGCGCCGCGGAGAAAGTCGCCTCCCTGCCCGGCCCCTTTGCTGAAACCCCAAGCGTTCGCGATGAGATGACCGCGCAACTCGGGGATAAGCCCGCGCATGCGTCCGCGAACGTGCCTGCCCCGCATCCGGGCATCGCACCGGCCAATCCGAAACAGGTCCGCTTGGATTTCCGCGCATTGCGCCAAAACGGAATGATTACACCCGACAACATGACCTCGGCGATATCCAACGAATTTCGCGGCATCAAGCGCAAACTGCTTCAAAAAGTTCGCGATCCTAAAACCCGTGCGGCCGTCAACAATCTCATCATGATCACCAGTTCCCTGCCCGGCGAAGGCAAGACATTCTCCTCCATGAATCTCGCGCTGAGCCTGGCAGCGGAAAAGGGTTTGCACGTCCTTCTGATAGATGCCGACATCATTCGCCCTTCAGTAGGAAACATGTTCGTCTCTCCCCCCCGGGTAGGCCTCACTGAACTGCTCAGCGGAAAAACCAGCAATGTTTCCGACGTTTTGCATCGCTGCGTCGATGTCCCGAACCTTTCGGTCATTTTTTCCGGCAGTCCCAGGAACGGCAGTCCGGAACTGATTTCGAGCGCCCAGATGGTCAATCTGTGCCGGGAAATGTCGAGCCGGTATCCGGACCGGGTGATCGTGATCGATACCCCGCCGGTTCTGGCCTCATCGGAAGCCGCGATCCTGGCTGGTTATGTCCACCAGGTCATCATGGTTGTCTCAGCCGATCAGGCCGACAAGCATCAGCTCCGCACATCGCTGGAATCGGTGTCCGCGTGCCAGAATATCTGCCTGTTGTTCAACAAGGCCCCGAACTGGAATGAGGCGGAATACCAGTCTTACTACGGTTATGCGGATCAGGCCGCTCCCGCACCGACTCCGCAGGCGTAGCCGCGCATGTACACCAAGTTCTACAAGATGCGTGCCGAGCCATTTCTTTTAACTCCGGACGAGCGTTTCTATTTCGGCAGCACGGTCCATTCCCAGGCCATGGCGCACCTGACCTACGGCCTGACGCGAGGCGAAGGCTTCATCGTGATTACCGGTGATGTCGGCGCGGGAAAAACCACCCTGGTAAAAAAGCTGATTGCGAGTATCGACGAGAGCAAGATCATCGCCGCGCATGTCGTGACCACCCTGTTGTCAGGACATGATCTTTTGAAAATGGTGGCGGCGGCATTCGGGATGCGGAACATTCCGCATGACAAGAGCGATCTCCTGCTCCGGTTGCAGAAATTTTTCAACACCACGCATCAGGAAGGCAAGCGCGCCCTGCTGATCGTGGACGAAGCTCAGAATCTTTCAGAGGCCGCTCTGGAAGAGCTGAGAATGCTTTCAAATTTCCAGGTGGACAATGCCGCGCCATTCCAGAGTTTTCTGGTAGGACAGCCGCAATTCCGGCGCATCATCGCCAGCCCCGACCTGGAGCAGCTTCGTCAGCGCGTCATCGCCTCCTATCATCTGGGCCCGCTGACCAGCGAAGAATGCGGAAATTATATTTTCCATCGTCTCAATCAGGTGGAGTGGAGCGGCGATCCCCAATTTACTCCCGGCGCCATCGGGGCCCTCTACGTGCATTCGGGCGGCATTCCCCGGCGGATCAACGCGCTAGGCAGCCGGCTTATGATCTTGGGATTTCTGGACGAGCTTCATTCCTTCACCGCGGAAGACGTCAACCGGGTGGCGCTCGATCTTGCAAGCGAGATTGGCGTTGCAAACGTCGGTAACGAAACCAGCTCGCCCGCGCTCCATGAGCCTAGCATGGGAACCGCCATCACTTCGTACCAGCTTGAGCACCTTGAACAACGCTTGGCCAAGCAAGAAGCGCTGACCCGACGTGTTGGGGCCATCTTCAAACAATTCATGCATCTCGCTAGCTCCGACGAACCTTATTAAGGATCCGGACTGAATGACCTTTGTCACTAAGTTGGCAAGTCATTTGGTCAGCCCCGGCGATCTCACGCTAGTGCTCCTGACGGGCGGGATACTGCTTTCGTGGTTCAGCAGAACCAGAATGTCCGGTATTGCAATCTCCACAGTCGCGCTGTTGATCTTCCTGGTGATCGAGTATTCGCCGGTAACAGGCTGGATCACAACTCCTCTCGAAAATCGATTTCTCGCCAAAAATCTTCCTTCGCAAGTCAACGGTTTGATCGTTCTGGGCGGCGCCGTGGATACTGCAACGACATTGGCTCGCAACGTGCCGACCTTGACCGGCGAAGCCGAGCGAATGACAGAGTTCGTCAGACTCGCCAAACTCTATCCGCGCGCAAAATTGGTCTTTGCCGGTGGAGGCGGCAGCCAGGGCTCCCCACCCACAATGTCCGAGGCAGATGCTGCGCGGATGTTCTTCATACAACAAGGTCTGGATGCAAAGCGCATCCTATTCGAATCGACATCCCAAAACACCTACGAAAATGTGCTTTTCGCGAAATCGCTGGCACGTCCCAAGCCCGAGGAGAAATGGATTCTCATAACGTCAGCTCAAGACGTGCCACGCTGCGTGGCCGTTTTCAGAAAACTTCAATGGCCGATAATTCCGAGAGCCGTCGCATACAAATCGGATGCTGACAATGATCTGCATCTGGGCAGCAATTTGAAATCGCTTGACCGCAGCGTCCATGAATGGGTTGGATTGCTATTTTACCGATTGACTGGAAAGTCGGATGAATTATTCCCGCGGCCAGTTCAGTAGCCAGCACGCGATGCTAAAGTCGCCGGGAACAACCGCCTCCCTCACCCCGTTGCGCCGCAAGCATTTATAAAACTGACTCAGCTGTCGTAACATCTTTCCGCAACAAAAGCTGTCATCGGGACTGCACGAGATGAAGGTCGAAGAACCCAACTCCATCACGACCCGCCTGGTCAGAGGGGCTGGGTGGAACATGGGATGGCGGGTCATCAGCCGCAGCCTGGGCTTCGTCAGCACGCTGATTCTGGCGCAGCTTTTGGTCCCCGCCGATATCGGAATTGTCGCGCTGGCGACCTCGATCTCGCTGTCGATCGACGCCTTCTCCCAGATCGGTGTACGGGATGCCCTGGTTCGCCTCAAGGATCACCGGGAGGAACTTTACGATGCGGCCTTTACGATCCAGCTGGGACGGGGTTTCTTGACAGCCGCAATTCTGGTGGCGCTGAGCACCGTCTCGGATTCACTGGGAGATCCCCGCATCAGGCCCGTTCTTCTCGTGTTGGCGCTGACCGCCATGATCGGAGGCGCCGAGAATATCGGCATGGCGTCGCTCATGCGCGACCTCAATTTCCGGATTCAATTCTTCATGCAGTTGGGACCCCGGCTGATAGGGTTCATGGTCACGATAGGCCTTGCGGTGATCTTCCGCAGCTATTGGGCCCTGGTCGCCGGCACGTTCATTTCCAAGGTTGGCAATGTCGCAATGACCTATATTGCCTCGCCCCACCGCCCCCAGCTGCGTTTGGCGGGATGGCGGTACTTGCTGAGTTTCTCACTATGGACCTGGGTGGCCAGCATCACCGTGGCGATCTGGAACCGGTCCGATCCTTTTCTGATAGCGCCCTATGTCGGCACCGGGCTGCTGGGAATTTACGTGCTGGCGGCCGAGATCGCCATGCTGCCGATCAGCGAATTGCTGGAGCCGGCCAGCCAGACATTGTTTCCGGGATTTGCGATGGCGCAGCGGGAAGGCAATGCGCCGGCACGAATGGGCTTGATGGTGGCGGTCGTGCTGGCATTCGGCACCATACCGTTCGCCTTGGCGTTGTCCGCCACCTCCGGATACGTCGTCGCGGGCCTGTTGGGACACAAGTGGGATGCGTGCCAGCCTGTCATCGCTGTCCTGACCTGGCTGTGTGTTTTTTCTCCCTTTGGCTATGTCAGTGCCCTGGCACTTTCCGTCGAGGGCCGGGTCCGCGAAGTTGCCATCGCGCAAGGCCTGGCGGCCTTGCTGAAGGTCGCGGCTCTGGTCTGGATCCGGGAAACGCGCGACCTGATGATCGTGGCCGAAGTCGTCGTTGCGGCCTTTGCGTTCGAGGCTATGATCTCCATATTCCAGCTGCGGAAAGTCGGCAAAGGCGAGATGCGCGGGTTTGTCATGACCGCGGCGCGGACGATCCTGGCGACGGCGATCTGCGCCATCCTTCTGCGTTTCGTTCCGGGCACCTGGTCTACCGTAACCCTGGACCGCATACCCGCCTTGTTCTGGGGCGGCTTCATCGGCGCTATGACGTTTGTGATCTTTCCTTCCCTTCTCGCCGGGCTATGGTTCCTTTCGGGCCGGCCCGGCGGCGCGGAGAGCCGCGCGCTGCGGATATTCCAGGACAAGTTCATGCGGCCGTGTCCGGTTGATTGAGGCCCTCTGGCGCCTTTATGAAACCGCACGCAAGCACTGGGACTATCGTACGCAGATGCACAATCTTTCTGCTGGTACGGTGAATATCCATTTTTATGACGTTCCGTCACCTTTGTAACCGGTTGAAGTGCAATACTTATTAAGAGAACTGATGCATACTGCGCGCGGGTTGTGCGAGCGCAATAGAAAGGTAGGCCTATGCTATCTTGCGGCGGGCTAGCGGCTGGTTGAAGAAACATGATGTTTAGACGCGAAATGTCCGGCAAGCCTTGCCTGCGATGCATCCCATGGATGCGGTCTCGATGAATCAGCCAGCGGCAACGCCAGCGCGCCAGGTCATGGGTGAAGCCGATCCGATCATCGGATGGCGCCAAAGGCCTGTGGCCCTTCGCCCTGATAACAAGCGCAATGCCATGACCGTCGATGTGGAAGACTATTTCCAGGTCGAGGCTTTTTTCCCGCACATCAATCGCGCCGACTGGGACAGCAGGGAATGCCGGGTCGAAGCCAATGTCGACCGTATTCTCGAACTGTTCGCACGCAAAGAGACGACCGCGACGTTCTTCACACTGGGTTGGGTGGCCAAGCGCTATCCGCAGCTTGTTCGACGGATTGTTGATAACGGCCATGAGCTGGCATCGCACGGCCTGGCGCATTTCCGCGCCGACCGCCAATCCCGCACCGAATTTTCGGACGATGTGCGGCGCGCCAAGGAACTGCTGGAGGACATCGGCGGCAAAGCCGTGCATGGCTACCGCGCCACGTCCTTTTCCATCACACGCGGCAATCTCTGGGCGCTGAACGTGCTGGAGGAAGCCGGCTACCGCTACAGTTCCAGCACGCATCCCATCCCGCATGATCTCTACGGCATCCCGGAACAGCCGCGTTTTGCCTTCTATCCCTTTGCCGACAGCAAGTTCATGGAAATTCCGGTCACCACGGTGCGGATGTTCGGGCGCAACTGGCCGGCGGGCGGCGGCGGATATTTCCGCATGCTTCCCTATGCGGTGTTCAAGCGCAATCTCAAGACGGTGCAGAACCAGGAACACCAGCCTTGCACCTTCTATTTCCATCCCTGGGAAATAGATCCTGGCCAGCCCCGCGTCGCGGGCACATCCACCAAAACCCGCATTCGCCATTACCTGAATCTCGGCCGTACCTATGGTCGGCTGGAACGGCTGCTTGACGATTTCAAATGGTCAAGCATCGCCGCCGCACATAACATCGACGGGGTATCCGGAATATGAACCGGAGCACAGCGCGGGCTCACTGTGGCTGGGCGATTGTGCCCGAAGTCATCAAATTCAGGCCCGGACAATGACAGCGATTGCGGAGGCAGGCCCCGGCAATGCCAAGCCGTGGCGGGACCATGGCATTGCGCTGGCCACGATCATCGTCCTGATCGCTCTGGCATTTCACGATGCGCTTTCTGCGGCGCTGCAGGTTTGGATTGTTTCCCCCACCTATTCCCATTGTTTTCTGATCGTTCCGATCGTTGCCTGGCTGGTCTGGGAAAAGCGCGACACGTTGGCGATGATAAAACCGGCGGTGGCGCCCCGCTTTCTGTGGTTCGTCCCGTTTTTGCTCGTGCTGTGGTGGCTGGGAGAACTGTCCTCGATAAACGAGGTCCGCCAATATGCCGTGGTCGCGCTCATTCAAGTGATGATCGTCACGCTTCTGGGGGTCGAAGTGCTGCGAGTCATCTGGTTTCCGATCCTGTTCCTGCTGTTCCTGGTTCCGACGGGCGAATATCTGATTGCCCCGATGCAGCGATTTGCGACCCGCTTTGTCGATATTTCCCTCAATCTGCTCCACATCCCGCACTATACCGAAGGCACATCCTTCGAACTCACCAATGGGCGCTTTGAAATTGCCGAAGCGTGCGCGGGCTTGCGCTTCTTGGTCGCGACTGTGACCTTGGGCGTGCTGTTCTCCTATCTTGTGTTTCGCAAAATTCACAAGGTCGCGCTGTTCCTATTCGCTTCGGTGGTGGTGCCGCTGATTGGCAACGGGCTGCGCTGCGTGGGCATCATCCTGATCGCGCATTTTACCAACAACGAGTATGGCGCCGGCGCGGATCACATCGTCTATGGATGGGGCTTCAATGTCGCCATCCTGCTAATCCTGATTCTTCTGGGTTCGTTTTTCCGCGACGACGTGCACGACGCCACTTTTGTGCCCAGGCCGAATCCCAAGCCTGATACATTCAAGCAGCTGGCGATGGTGGTGGCGATTGCGGCTGTGCTGATCTCCACCGGTCCCGCCTTTGCGTGGTGGCACAATTCCCGCGGCGCCCAACCGAATCTTGCCGCGGTCGCCGCCTATCTGCAGCCCGGCGGCTGGCGGGAAAAGGGCAACACGGGCAATTGGTCGCCATACTTTCCGGGGGCGGACGCTCAGCTGATGTTGTCGACTGCGTCCGCGACGCCGGTGATTGATCTTTTTGTCGGCTATTATTCCCGGCCGCGGACCGGACATACCATGACGGCGCATCTCAACCAGGCTTGGGACAACACGGTCTGGAGTCGGGTCACAAACGATGCGGGCACGACGCCCCAGGGACAGCAAAACATCCGGTTCCGGGAATCGGTCATCAATTCGGGTTATGAAAAACGCCTTGTCTGGTCGACCTACTGGGTGAATGACCGCTTCACGATCAGCCCGATGGCCGTGAAATTGCTCCAGACCAGAGCCGTTTTCGAGGGCCGGGAAAGCCAGGCCTTTGTCGCCCTATCGACCCCGATAGACGGTCCGGTAGAGGATGCACGCGCGCGGCTGGCCCGTCAGGTTTCGGCGGTTGACCTGTCCCTGGCCCTGGATCGCGCCGATATGCCCGCCACGCCGTCCCATGATGGAGCGACATAGTGTGCGGGATTTCCGGCTGGTTTGACCTGAAGGCGCCTCGCCTGCCTGACCGCGCCCTGGTGCGCGCCATGAACGACGCCATCCGCCATCGCGGGCCGGACGGGGACGGCTTTCATTTTGAACCCGGTGTCGGTTTGGGCCATCGCCGGCTGGCCGTCATCGATCTGGTCACGGGCGATCAGCCGATGCACAGCGGTAATGGCGACGCCTGCCTGATCTTCAACGGCGAGATCTACAATTTCCGTGAGCTCCGGGCCGAACTCGAAAGCTGCGGGCATTCCTTCAAAACCCGTTCCGATACCGAGGTCATCCTCGAAGCCTGGGCCGAATGGGGCCCGGACTGCGTCAACCATTTGACGGGCATGTTTGCCTTTGCGCTGTGGGACCGGCGTGACGAAACGCTTTTCCTGGCGCGTGACCGGCTGGGCGAGAAGCCGCTCTATTATGCGATCCTTCCGGACCAGAGTTTGGTTTTCGCATCGGAAATCAAAGGGCTTCTGCCCTCCCCTCTTCTCGACAGGACCATCGATCCCTGCGCCGTGGAAGAGTTCTTCGCCCTCGGCTATATCGCCGAACCCCGCACCATCTATGCGAACGTGAAACAAATGCCGGCCGGGACTACGATGCTCATCCGGCGCGGACGACAGCCCAGCGTGCAACGGTATTGGGATCCCGCCCCTGCTGCCATCGACAATCACGAGATGTCCCGGCTGGACGACGCCCTGCTGGAACGGCTCGAACGGATCGTGAAAGCCCAACTGGTCGCTGACGTCCCGGTGGGAACGTTTCTGTCGGGCGGCGTCGATTCCAGCGGCGTGACCGCGCTGATGGCCAGGACCGCGCCCGATACGGTGACCGCTTTCACCATTGGGTTTCATTCCCGCGAATTCGACGAAACCGAATATGCCAGCCTGGTCGCCAAGCACTGCGCCGCGCACCACATCATCGACCGCATGCAAGGCGACGAAACCGACCTGGTCGAGCGCCTGCCGGCGATCTTCGACGAACCGTTTGGCGACAGTTCAGCCATGCCCACCTTTCGCCTGATGCAGCTGGCCCGCAAGTCGGTCACGGTGGCGCTGTCCGGTGATGGCGGGGACGAGCTGTTTTCGGGATACCGGCGCTACGGCTTTCACGCCCGCGAAGAAAATCTCAGACGATTGCTGCCGGCCGCCATTCGCGGGCCCCTGTTCGGGACATTGGCAAACTTCTATCCCCAGTTTGACAATGCGCCGCGCTTTCTGCGCGCCCGCCACACGTTCCATGAGCTCAGTGTCGATTCCCGCATGGGGTATTTCCTGAACGTGTCGGTCCTGGCGGACGATGCCCGGAACGCACTTTTTTCCGACGGGCTGAAACGGTCTTTGCAAGGATATCATGCCGTTGAGGTTCTCAATGCCTTTGCCGGCGCCGCGCCGACCGACGATCCCATCACCCGGGCGCAATATGTCGACCTCAAGACCTGGCTTCCCAGCGACATCCTGACCAAGGTGGACCGCACCGCGATGGCCAACAGCCTGGAGGTCCGGGTGCCGATGCTCGATCACACTTTCGTCGACTGGGCGCTGGGGCTGCCGTCCGCGCTAAACCGCCGGGGCAGCGAAGGCAAGATCCTGCTCAAGCGCGCGTTCGAAAAGCTCGTTCCGCGCAACACGCTTCATCGGCCCAAGCAGGGTTTTTCGGTGCCGCTGGCGAAATGGTTCCGGGGGGCGTTGGGCACCTTCCTGGAGCAGAAGCTGAAGGACGAGTTTTCCGCGGCGGAATATCTGAACATCGCTACGGTTCGCCGGCTGATTGGCGAGCACCAGGCGGGTCGCGCCGACAACAGCCGCGCCCTATGGCTGATCTGGATGTTTGAAAGCTTTATGGAGCGGGAACATGCCGCGTCCGCGCAGAGGGCATTCACCCAACACGCCGCTCGAACGCTGTCGAACTAGATGATCGGCCTGATGATCGACACAGTGCCGGAATCCTGAGATGGCAGACGCGCCCATAAACATCCTCACCACCACCACCCTATTTCCCAATTCTGTGCAGACCGCGCACGGGATTTTTGTGGAGACCCGCCTGCGCCGGTTGCTGGCGGACGGGCGGGTCCGGGCCCGCGTGTTGGCGCCCGTGGGGTGGGTCCCGCCAGGCGTGCCGAAAGAGGAATGGGCCAGGCTGCGCCAGATCCCCGCCCAGGAACAGCGTAACGGCATCACGGCGGACCATCCCCGCTACCTGGTGGTCCCCAAGATCGGCATGAACCTGACGCCCTATACGCTGTATGCCGCCATGAAAAAACGGCTGGCGCAGCTGATCGCGGCGGGCGAAAAATACGACGTCATCGACGCGCATTATTTCTACCCGGACGGCGTTGCGGCGGTCTGGCTGGGCAAGGAATTCAACATTCCGGTGACGATCACCGCCCGGGGCACGGACATCAACCTGATTCCCGAATATGCCAGGCCACGGCGCCTGATCCTGGAGGCGGCGCGGGATGCCGGCGCCCTGATCACGGTGTGCCAGGCACTCAAGGATCGGTTGGTTGAGCTGGGTGCTCCTTCGTCCAAAATCACGACGCTGCGCAACGGCGTCGATCTGGAGATTTTCCAGATGCTGGACCGCGCCAGCTTGCGCAAGAAGTGGGACTTGAATGGCTTTGTCCTGGCTTCGGTCGGGCTGTTGATCGAACGAAAGGGCCACGACCTAGCCATCGCCGCCCTGCCGCAGATACCGGACGCCACTCTGTTGATCGTGGGCGCGGGACCGGAACGCGCCGCTCTCGAAAAGCTCGCGGAGCGTCTCGGCGTCAAGGACCGCGTACGCTTTCTGGGTATGCTGGACCAGAAAACACTGCGCGAAATCTACAATTGCGCCGATGCCCTGATCCTGGCCTCCTCGCGCGAGGGCTGGGCGAATGTGCTACTCGAAGCCATGGCTTGCGGAACGCCGGTCCTGGCATCGGCCGTCTGGGGCACGCCGGAAGTCGTTGCCACACCGGAAGCAGGCCTGCTGCTCAAAAACCGAGATGCGGCATCGATTGTAGCGGCGACAGCACAGTTACGAAGCGCCTTTCCGGACAGGGCCGAGACACGGCGTTATGCTGAGCAGTTCGACTGGCAATCGACCACGAATGGCCAGGTCCGGATTTTTGAAGCGCTGAAGTCACGGACCGTGAACCTATAATTCAGGTAGCTTGTGCATCCGCACGCGGGCCCAGCATGCATTGCTGGAGGGTTCAGAAAACTCACAAACTCGGTTTCCGCACGCCGCCGGAGGCGGTGAGCGTGCATTCAGCCTTAATGCACGCCTTCAGGCCACAACACCACACGCAGGGTCTGCAGCATGATTCCGAGATCGCGCAAAAGGCTGAAGTTCTTGATGTAGAACAGGTCGTATTCGAGCTTGCGCTTGGAATCTTCGAACGACGCGCCATAGTGGTAGTTGATCTGAGCCCAGCCCGTCAGGCCGGCCCGCACGGTGTGCCGCAGGTCGTAGAGACGCAGCTGCTTCGACAATTCCTCGACAAATACCGGGCGCTCGGGACGGGGGCCGACGATGGCCATGTCACCCTTGAGGATGTTCAGGAGCTGCGGAATCTCGTCCAACCGGGTCTGGCGCAGGAACATGCCGACCCTGGTTATGCGTGAGTCGTTCTTGGCGGCCCATTTGGCACCATGCTGTTCGGCATCCGTGCGCATGCTGCGCAGCTTGTAAAGCCAGAACACGCGCCCGCCGCGGGTCACCCGCTGCTGGCGATAGAAGATCGGGCCGGGCGAATCCAGCCGGATGGCGATCATGGCCACCATGAGAACAGGCAGGCTGATGATGATCGCGGTCAGGCTGAGCGTGATGTCCATGAAGCGCTTGATGATGTCGTCGATCAGGCGGAACTGAAATCCCGGCGTATGGATCAGCCAGTTCACTTCCAGCCAGGCCATTTCGATGCGGCCGGTCTGGCGTTCTACGAAGGAGTTGAATTCGGTAACCGGAATGCCCCGCGCCTTGCAGGACAACAGGCTGTCAAGCGCCACGCGGTCACGGCCATCGACCGCAACCACGATTTCATCGGCGCTGAGGCGATCCGCCAACTCTCCAATGGACGGAATGGCCGAGACATGGTCGCTGCCCTTCGGTGCGCCGGCCTGGATCAGCAGTTCTTCGTTGACGAAATGCATTTCCTGCATGTTGCCATGGACGCGGCTCAATTCCTCGATATGGCGGGCGCGCTCGCCGGTCCCGACGACCAGGATGCGGCGGCGGAACAGGTCGTTGTCGAGCAGCAGGCGGACGACGGCACGGCTGAGGATGGCCGTTCCCATGGCGATGCTGGTGCCGATCAGGATGATCGTCACGCAGCGGCTGATGCTGAGAAACACCTTTGCCGTGGGAAACAAGAAGGGAAAGCCGTAATGCAGAATCAAAAAGAGTGTGACACCCGCGATGGTCAGCGCGGTCGGAACGCGCGACAGCGCCGCCGCACGGCTGAGTAGCGCATCGCGGCGATAACAGCCGGTCGCGTACAGGAACATCAGCGAGATGAAAATCGAAATAGCGATGACCGCCAAAGCTTCGACCGGGCCGCCGATATCCAGGCGCCGATAGATAAGGCTCATGACCGCCAGCTGCGTTCCGCCGATAATGACCAGATCGAACAGGGCCTGGGCGAGATTGGCCGACGGCACGTACCGCGGATAGCGCCGCTGTTGGCTGGCGCGCTTCTCCATTGTCTGCTGGCGGCGGCGCGTCAGTCGGGCTGACGGGCTGTCATCCGACGGGCTACGGCGCACATAGGCGTCGATGTCGGGAAGGCGCTTACCTAGGCCGGACACGCTAGGCTTCGTTCCGCTTTGGGACATACCGTCGACACTCATAATCCATTCCCCATGTTCGCCAGCCCCTAATGGCAAATTCCGTGCCGCTACGCCGCACTGAGGGCCCCTTCCGACGAAATCGAGGATCTTGTGCTGGGCATGCCCGTCGGACTGGCTCGCTAGCATATTGTGCAGGATTATTGCTGCAGACGCGATACGGTGATTGTTCCATTTTGGACCGTTCATTAAAGCGTGGATGATCAAAAAAGGTCCCGAGAAATACTCTCTCAGCCGCTTTGGGAATTTCGTTATGGCGGCGGATTACCGATCGGGACATCGCCTTAGCGGCTTTTAGGGCCTTCTGGGCGGGGATTCTGATCTTGCCCAGGGTTTGGAGCCTTTGCAGCATCCCTATGACCCAAGGGGGAATCTGTAGGAAACGCTGTGTATTATAACACCAATATTAGTGTTATAATTTTTCCGAATGTGCGATGCCACACAAAAATAACTTTATCGGAAACAATAGAGGTCTTTGCGGGCGGGGCGGTCAGCCGGCTCGAGGACCATGCCGGTGCAGCTTGGTGAACGCCGCGCGGCGCGGTGGTTCCTGCCGGCGCGACTTCAAGTAATTCCAACCCGGTGTTCTGAAGCGGCTATCTGCGGCTGAACGCTTAGGCATTCGCCCTTGCTTGCCCATGACAAACAAAAAATAGGCGATCAGGGGCGTGACGACGATGGAAACCAACATCCAACCGCCCAACACTATCGCTATCAACATAGGCGCCCCCCATATCTGGTGGTGATTCGCGGGTCCGTTCCTATATTAGTGAATGTTTATTGATCGCTGATTAATTTTTGGGATTTATCGCCGATTGCGCTAGTCCCGCTATCGAATCAGCCTGGCGAGCGCGAAATCGAAACGGCGGATGCCGGCAGCATCCCGAATCGCGTCATTGATTCTATAGCAATCCCGAATAGTCTGGAGCACCGACAGGGCGCCATGCAGACGAATGATTTGATTCTATCCCTCAAGGAATGGCAGCCGCTTTTGGGCGGGCTGCTGGCCTTCATCGCCGCGTGCATATTCGCGGCCGGCAGCGTGGCAGCGGCGCGCATCCGCGCCGGCGCCAGGATGAAAGAAGCGCTTCATTCCGACTTGAGGGCCGCTTCCGGCCCTGAGCAGCGGAGCCCCAACAGCCAGCCCGTCGATCTTGTGCGAGACCTGGAACAGCTTCGCAGCCTGGTCAGGTCTGCCTTGTCTGCCCTGACCTCAAACGCAAAAGCCGCAGCAGAGCCGGTCGTGGCCAGCCATCTGTCCTGTGATCGAATTTTGCGCCTGCAGCTGGAGGCGGCCAAACTGCCGCAGGATGCACCCACATCCGCTAACGATTTTCTGGTGTTGCTGGTACAGCATATCGAGGCGCTCGGCCTGCTTCTCAAGAAGAGCGCGTCCGCATCCGAGATCGCAAACGTTTTGATACAGGTGAATACCGCCGCCCGGAATCTGCTGGCCGTGTTGGCGCCAGCTTCGGTTACGGAGAATACGAGCCCGCCTTCAACGTTGCGGCAGGGATAGCCTGGACAGTGTCAGGCGGAGCGGCACGGATCGTACGGGGGTAAAGTTTTGCCAAAGTTCAGGACCCATTGGCGTTGCGCTTCGGTTTCGGGGACTTCGGTCCCCCGCGCCTCCGCTATCATGTCGAGCGCGGCCGCACCGTCCACTTTCAAGTGAACCAGGACGGTCGCCGCAAGCAGCGCCGACCGGCCTATGCCGGCGCGACAGTGGACCGCCACGGACTTTCCTGTTGAAATTGCCGTCGCCAGCCGTTTGGCCAGTGCGGAGATCGCCTCCGGTGAGGCCGGGGCGGTCTTGTCCCGAATGGGGAACCATATGAATTCGAGATGGAATTCTTCGCAAAGGGCGCGTTCAGCCTCGACCAGGCCGGGCATTTCACGGTGTTCGATCATGGACACGACGATATCAACGCCCTCGTCCTTCCAGCCCAGAAGTACCTCATCCAGGCGTGCTTCGGGACGCGGCGCTGCCATGATGGCAAGGTTGCCTTCGGCAAACTTGTTTACCCAATAAAGCCGGGACACTCCCAAGGCGGACCTTCCTGCTGAAAAGAGGCAGCGCACGTCGGCAGTAGCACGAGCCTTAACTCCATGAAAAGAAAATTGTCATTAAATGGTCAGCAGCTTAAGGAAACTGGGGTCCTTAGTATCCCCTTTCACAAAAAGGCGCTTTGGCAATGAGCATTCTTGTCACCGGTGGAGCGGGCTATATCGGAAGCCACATGGCGCACCGTTTGGTGGACCTGGGCGAAACCGTCATTGTGCTGGACAATCTCAGCACCGGCGTCAGGCAAAATGTCCCGCAAAGTGCGCGCCTGGTTGAAGGCGATATCGCAGACGCACAGCTTGTCGCGGGCCTCGTTCAAGAAAACAAAATCGATGCCGTGATTCACTTTGCCGGCTCGGTTGTCGTGCCCGAATCCGTCGCGCTCCCGCTGGACTACTACGCCAACAACACCGCGTCGGCGCGCACCCTGATCGAGGTCTGCGTCCGCAATCAGGTGCCCAATTTTCTCTTTTCCTCCACCGCCGCGGTGTATGGCATTCCGGAACGCATTCCGGCCCGGGAAGATGATGCGACCGTTCCCGTCAGTCCCTATGGCCGCTCCAAGCTGATGACGGAATGGATCCTGCGCGACGCTGCTGATGCGCACGGCATCCGGTTCGGCATTCTGCGCTATTTCAATGTCGCAGGCGCCGATCCCGCGGGCCGTACCGGGCAATCCACGCCGCGCGCAACCCACCTGATCAAGCGCGCCTGCCAGGTCGCCACCGGCAAGGCCGACAACCTGACGATATATGGCGACGATTATGAAACCCCGGACGGCACCGGCGTGCGGGATTACATCCACGTCTCCGATCTTGTGGACATACACGAAAAAGTGCTGGTGCATTTGCGCAAGACCGGCGAATCCATCCTGCTCAATTGCGGCTATGGACGCGGATTTTCGGTTCGGGAAGTCGCCAGTACGGTCGAGCGCGTATCGGGCCGTACCTTGCCGGTTGAAATCGCGGACCGCCGTCCCGGCGACCTGCCGAGCGTGGTCGCTGATACCAGCAGGCTTACAAATATTCTGGGTTGGACGCCGAAATATGCAGATCTCGACACCATCGTCAGCACGGCGCTGGCGTGGGAAAACAAGATCAAAGCTTAGAAGCCGGCAGAGGCCGAATTCAGGCGGCTTTTGACTTACGGCGGCGGCGAACCACGGCCGCGCCAACCACGCCGGCGCTGAACAGCGACAGGGTGACGGGCTCCGGAACATGTACCGGCGTGAAGTCGAGCAGCGCCTGGATCGCGTCATTGCTGCAATCGGCGGTACCCCAGAATATCGAAAGCCCGCCGCTGAACAGCGCGTTGAAATCGGTATAGCTGCCCACAAGCTTCACATCGACGAGATAGCCATAGCCCGGGTCGACGTTTGTCGCCGGTTCAGTCACATATGCCGTGAACTTGGTATTCTTGGTCGCAGCGGCATCCACCACGACCGGTGAGTCATACCAGCCGCCGTCCGTTCCCTTGAACTTTCCGCCATAGGTACCTGTCTTGCCCGACCAGATCTCTCTGGAGGTTTCCGTGGTGCTGGACGTCACATTGTAGAAGCCCGTGGTGCTCTTGCCGCCATTGGCCGACTGGTTGCCCAAGGCAATGCCGTACTCAAACGCGTTGGGCGTACTGGTTTTGCTGCTCAGGAAGACGTCCGCATAATACGCGCCCTGATCATTGCCGTTGAAGCTGGTGTAATATTTCAACTCCAGGGTCACGGTGCCGCGATGCTCGGTCAGCGATGCAACCAGCTTATCGGTGTCGAAAGGATGCGCCGACTGCTGGAGGACATCGCCCACGCCATTGATGAAGCCGTTGCTCGAATAGCTGCTCTGGAAAGTGTTGCCTTTGTAGGCTTCGACCTGAGTGGAATCGCAGGTGATAAGGGTTGTGCCAGTGCAGGTCGCCCATGCAGGCGACGCAAAAAGGCCCATGGCTGCGACGATCGCGGCCGCAAAAACCTGCTTGCCACGCACGAAGTTGAACGCCGTAAAAGCCACCTGATCTCTCATGGCGACGATAGTACGGGAATGGGACAGGGGGGTAAATAACATACTTAACCTTGGTTAACGGTGTTTCTTTTTCAATGCTTTAACGGATATCCAAGTAATTTATGTGACCTTCGCTTCTCACGCATTGCCAGGAGTGTCCATGAACGAATTTCAGCCCGGGGACGTCGTGTGCCTCAAATCCGGCGGCCCTGACATGACGGTCGAATCCGTCCAGGCCGATCAAATCAATGGCACCTCCGTGACGTGCATATGGTTCGTGGAACAGACCCTTTATCGCGCCTCGCTGCCTTTTTCTGCCCTTGTCGGTGCCATGTGGCCAATTGCCGCCTGACACCGACTATTCTCAGGCTAATCACGCAATTTCCGGGCCACAGGCCTTTTAATTGGGTTTTGGCAGGCCAACCCCTAAAAATGTCAACCTTTTTTACAATTTCCGGCCATGCCCCGACCTAAGCGGCATTGTTCTGCCGCTCGAACGAAGCGACGACCTTTTGAGGGGTTTAGGGCCGGTTGGCGCGCTGCGGCTTCCGCGACTTTGGTGATGCTCGCATGGTCCATCAAAATTCCGTGACGTTGCTTCAGGACCGCCCCACGCTGATATAGCGGAAGCCATTCTCGGCCATCTGGGCGGGGCGGTAGATGTTGCGCAGGTCGATCATCAGCGGGGTCTTGAGCGCCGCCGTGACCTTGGCAAAGTCCAGTGCCCGGAACTCATTCCATTCGGTCAGGATCACCACCCCATCGGCGCCTTCCAGCGCGTCATAGGTGTCGGCGCGATAGTCCAGCTGCATGTGCTTGGCCGCTTCCTTGTGACCTTCGGGGTCGAAGGCCCGGATGATGGCGCCGGCCTTCTGCAGATAGGGCACGATCACCAGGCTGGGGGCATCGCGCATGTC
>JACCXK010000072.1 GCA_013697055.1 Alphaproteobacteria bacterium | reverse complement strand
GGGGGAGGTGGCCGTAGCTGGCTTTTGAGCCAGCGAAGGCCGGTGGGGAAACTTCTTGCGCAGCGCGTGGCAAAGGATCAAAACGCCAAGCCATGAACGCACCCACAACCTTTGACGCCCTGCCCCGCTTCGCCACCGCCCTCAAGGCGATCGAAAGCCTCAAGCCGGCCGAGCCGCTGTACCTGGTGCATCCGGAAAAATTCGCCGCCGCCGCCAAGCAGTTCCTGGATGGCTTTCCCGGCGATGTGCTGTATGCGCTGAAGGCCAATCCGCATCCCATCGCCGTCACCCATCTGTGGAATGCCGGCATCCGTCATTTCGACACCGCCAGCCTGGGCGAGATCGAAATCGTCAAAGGCCTGTTCCCGGACGCCACTTGCCACTTCATGGCGCCGGTGCGCCTGCCGGGCCAGGCCAAGGCGGCGTTCGAAAACCACGGCGTCACGGATTTCGTGGTCGACAGCGATGCCGAACTGGACAAGCTGTTGGCCGAGACCGGCAATCCCAAAAAGCTGCGTGTGTTCGTGCGGCTGGTGGCGCAACTCGGCGGGGCGCTGCTGGAAATGTCCAGCAAGTATGGCTGTGGCCCACCAGAAGCCGCCAAGCTGCTCAAGCGCGTGCGGGTGGCGGGCGCGGCGCCCTGCCTGACCTTTCATGTCGGCTCGCAATGCCTGTCGCCCTTTTCCTATGCGCAGGCGATCGAGATCGCCCAGCGCACCATCAGCCTGTCGGGTGTGGAGATCGCGGCGCTGGATATCGGCGGCGGTTTCCCGGCCGCCTATTCGGGACAGGAACCGCCGCCCTATCACTGGTATTTCGACATGATCAAGGAAGCGCTTGCCTCGCTTGGCCGCCCCGACCTGAAAGTGATGTGCGAGCCGGGCCGCTCCTTGTGCGCGCCGGGCATTTCGCTGGTGGCGCAGGTGGTGCTGCGCCGCGGCGACCGGCTTTACATGAATGACGGCATCTATGGCAGCTTCGACGAGCAACGCTTCGTGAGCTTCGACGAGGATTATCCGCCGACCGCCATCACCCTGGACGCCAAAGGCAAGGCCAAGGCGCTGAGCGGCGCGCCGCGTCCCTTCCGCGCCTTCGGCCCCACTTGCGATTCCGCCGACAAGCTGCCGCGCCCGCTGCTGCTGCCAGACAGCATCGCCAATGGCGACTTCATCCTGTTCGACGCCATGGGCGCCTATACCGTGTCGTCGCGCTCGCCGTTCAATGGCTATTATCCGGATAGCTGGGCTGTTATCGGCTAATATTTACGCCCTGTTAAAACTTCGGCGACGGATCGTTAAGCCTCTTGTCCCAACATGGGGCGAGAGGATCATCCCATGGCCGCGTCGCAAAAACTTTCCTATCTGCTGCAACTGGCCGACCAGGGGCCTGCCTTGCGCGCAGCGCTGGCCGAGGAAGTGGCGGAGCTGCTCACCCAATGGCCGTCCGATTATCCCGACAGCATGCGCGGGGTGTGCGAGGCCTTGCTGGCCAAGGCGGCGCGCGATGTCGATGCCGCCACCCGCGCCCGCCTTCGGGTGCAGCTCTATTCCGACCCGGACCTGGCCGGGCGCGTGTTGCCACGCGAATCCATGACCCAGGCGTTGATCGAGACCGCCCGCCGTGGCGAAGGCCTGGCCGATACATTGGCGCAAAGCCTGGGCGTGGACGACAAAATGGCGATTCAGATTTTGGACGACGAAACCGGCGCCGCTTTGGCGGTGGCCTGCAAGGGCGCCAATATCGAGCGCGCCGCTTTTTCCGCGCTGGCGCTGCTGACCCGGCCGGGCCGCGACCGGATCCACGCCTTTGCCGTGCTGGATGCTTTCGACAATGTCCCGATGAGCGAAGCCACCCGCGTGCTGCGCGGCTGGCGAGAAAATCAGGCGGCGGCCTAGCCACCCTGTCATTCCCGGCGAACGGCCCGAAGGGCCGTGAGGGAAGGAACCCAGGTGCTTCTACAGCCCCGGTGATAGATCATTCCAGCTAGAATTATTTGCTTTAATCAGCCGAATTTGGGCTCACCACCTGGGTCGCTCGTACGCTGACGCTACTCGCTCCCTCGCGCGAACTATGTTCGCGCTCGCCGGGGATGACAATTAGGGTTTAACTTTCGGCGTTGACTTCGTGCCGCTCGCGGGTCTTCAGGAATTTCACATTCGGAAAACGTTCGGCGACATAGCCGATTTCCCAGGCGCTCTTGGACAGGAACACCGGCGCGCCGTCACGGTCGGTCGCCATGCCGCCCTTGTTGGCGTTTGAGAATTTTTCCAGTTCCGTCTCGCTGCCCGCCAGCCAGCGAGCGCTGTCGTAAGGCGACGGCTCCAGCTCGGCATCCAGGTCATATTCCGCCACCAGACGCGACTTGAGCACATCGAGCTGCAATGCCCCCACCACGCCGACAATCCATTGGCTGCCGATAGCCGGCTTGAACACCTGGGTGACGCCTTCTTCGGCCAGGCTTTCCAGCGCGCGGGCCAGATGCTTCTGTTTCATGGGATCGGACAGGCGCACCCGGCGCAATATTTCCGGCGCGAAGTTGGGAATGCCGGTGAACACCACGCTGCCGGATTCCGACAAGGTATCGCCCACCCGCAGCACGCCATGGTTGGGAATGCCGATAATGTCGCCGGGCCAGGCTTCGTCCACCGTCTCGCGCTCACTGGCAAAAAACAGGATGGGATTGTGCACCCCGATGGTCTTGCCGGTGCCGGACTGTTTCAGCTTCATGTTGCGCCGGAACTCGCCCGAGGCCAGGCGCAGAAACGCCACCCGGTCGCGGTGATTGGGGTCCATGTTGGCCTGGACCTTGAACACAAATCCGGTGACTTCCTTGTCGCCGGGCTGGGCCGCCTTGCCCACCGCGGCCTGGGAGCGTGGCGGCGGCGCATATTCACTCAGCGCATCCAGAAGCTGCGCCACGCCGAAATTCTTCAGCGCCGAGCCGAAATAGACCGGCGACAAATGACCTTCGCGATAGGTAGGGAGATCAAATCGCGGCAAGCCTTCGCGCGCCAGGCTCACGTCTTCGTCCAGCTTGGCTTTCAGTTCGTCGTCCAGCTTGCCGGCATTGTAAGGAATGAAGGTCTCGGCATTGAGATCCTGGATGCCCTTGAAATTCAGTCCCATGCCGGCCGGCCACATCATCGGGGCCAGATCGATTTGCAGCTGGTCGGAGATTTCGTCCAGCAGTTCGAACGGATCGCGCGCCTCACGGTCCATCTTGTTGACGAAGGTCATGATGGGAATGTCGCGCAGGCGGCAGACCTCGAACAGCTTGCGGGTCTGGGCCTCGATGCCCTTGGCGGCGTCGATCACCATCACCGCGGAGTCCGCCGCGGTCAGGGTGCGGTAGGTGTCTTCCGAGAAATCTTCATGGCCGGGCGTGTCCAAGAGGTTGAACACCGCGTCCTTGTATTCAAAGGTCATCACCGCCGAGGTCACCGAGATGCCGCGTTCCTGCTCGATCTTCATCCAGTCGGATTTGGCGCGGCGCGCCTCGCCGCGCGCCTTCACCCGGCCGGCGGCATGGATGGCGCCGCCCAGCAACAGCAGGTGCTCGGTCAAGGTGGTCTTGCCCGCGTCGGGATGGGAAATGATGGCGAAGGTGCGCCTTCTGGCGGCTTCGCTGGCGGGGGTACGGCTCATGGCCGGGGCGTAGCAGGCCCAGTTCTGTCCCGCAAGGTTCGTGCTAGATTGCCGATACAATGCGCAAATCCCTGAAGATCGCTGGTATCGGTTGCGGCTTTGTCCTGCTCTTGGCGATCGGTTTTCTGGCTTTTGTGGGCTGGGAATTGCGCCCCCGACCAGCAACTTCCGCCCTGCCCCCGCTGGTGCGTGATCTGCCCGGACCGCTGGTGACAGATATCCAAAAAACCTTTCACGCACGCGTGGAGGGAAAGTTTGCGAACGGGATCGCGGCGGACGCTCTTGCAGCCGAACTGAGGCACGAAGGGTTTCGGCTGGGCGATAACAGAAAGCTTCTCGCCTCGCGGAAACGCCAAGGTCTTGTACCCCCACATTACGAAGCCGATGAAATGTCGCCGTTGTTTTTCGCCGACATTGAACAGCAGGCGTTCCCGTGCTTGCAAAACTGGACTGTCCAGTGGCGCCGCGACGCACAGGGGCGCGCGCAGAAAATTGACGGACGGTATCGCTACGATTGCCCCTGAGACCCAAAGCGGGGCCGTCCTTATGTGGCTCTTCCAGCCCCAATCACGCGCTTGGCGCGGATATACATTTCCACAGCGCGCACCGTGAACAGCGCCGCGGTGAAGATGATGGAGGCGTCGGAGATCAGCAGCACGTCCAGGTTCAGGGTCTTGCCTTCCACCTGGAGCCCGGTGCGCAGGCACATCCGCAGCAGCATCAGCATCACCAGCACCAGAATGGCGGCCTGGCCGCCGGTGACCATCAGGGTGCCGTCTTCGGGATGCACTTCGATCGCCATGGTGCGGCCCCAGTACCAGCCGCCGATCCCACCCACCGCCGCCGCCACCGCCAGCCAGGCCCAGTCCAGGCCCGCGAAATGGCGCACGGCATGATGGCCGGGCTGGGGCGCCAGCAGCACCAGCACCACCACCGCCAGGATAATCGCAGGTTGAATCCAAAGCCGGTTCAGCTTCAGGGGACGCGTTCCGGCCATGCGCCGCATGCGCAAATACAGCACCGGCAACAGGATCAGGATGGGCAGGAAGGTCTGGATCAGTTGCTGCTGGGTCATATGCGCTGTTGGCCGCTGCTGTCGCCGCGGGATGCAGATTACACGATCGGATCGTCCACAAAAGCGCGGCCCTGCCGGTCCTCAACTTCCACGATCCAGACATCGGGATCGAACTTCACCTGCTTGTCACACCATTCGCCGGCGCGCTTCTCGTCGGTCCAGCCGCCCAGGGCCTGGGCCCAGACCAGGCGCCCCTTGCCGTCGCGCGTCTGGTTCAGCACCAGCATCATGCCGTCCAGCCGGTTGACCCGCAGGATGACGGCGCCCGCTTCTTCCGACCCCATGCGCACCACGAACGCCGAGGCGCCCGCCACTTCGGTTCGGCGCGTCAGGGCGCGCACAAAGATTCCGGCTTTCAGGCGGGGTGGTGTTTCCATCGGCGGTTTGTAGCCCAGTTTGAAAGCAAGGGCGCGAGGGATTTTGTGACGTGGGCAGGAGCGTCGCGCGGAGCGGGCTTAACGCCCGTGAGCACGCGCGACGAACCCACGGCGCAAAAGACCCGCGCTAGGCGGCGCGGAAGGGGAGAACCTTGCCGGTCGATAGACGTTCGCCCTTGGCGTTCACCGCAGCATGGGGCAGCCGCACCGTGACGATGGTGCCTTCGCCCAGCGCCGAGGCCAGCACCGCTTCGCCGCCATGCATCACTGCCAGCGCCTTGACCAGCGCCAGGCCCAGCCCGGTGCCTTCCTTGGTGCGGACTTCGGCATTCTGCACCTGCTCGAAGGGCTGGCCCAGCTGTTCCAGGTCGGCTTTGGAGATGCCGGTGCCGGTGTCGCGCACCGTGATCTCGATGCCCTTTTCCGGGCGCGCCGTCACCGTCACCACGCCGCCGGGCGGGGTGTACTTCACGCCATTGGAGAGCAGGTTCACCAGGATCTGCTTGACGGCGCGGCGATCGGCGAACACCAGCCGCGCGCTGGGTGCGATATCCAGCTTCAGCGCCACGCCGGCGCGCTCCGCCGGGATTTTCAGAAAGCGCACCGCACTGTCCGCCACATCGCCCAGGTCGAACAATTCCTCCGCCAGCTCGAACTTGCCGGCCTCGATCTTGGACATGTCCAGCACCGAGTTGATCAACTCCAGAAGATGCGCGCCCGATTCATGGATCAGGCGGGAATATTCCTGGTAGCGCGGCCCTACGGGCCCGAACATCTCGCGCGTCATCACTTCGGAAAAACCGATGATGGCGTTTAACGGCGTGCGGAGCTCGTGGCTCATATTGGCCAGGAAGCGCGACTTGGCGCGGTTGGCGGCCAGCGCCGCATCGCGCGCTTCCACCAGCGCCCATTCCTGTGCCTTGCGCTGGGAGATGTCGCGCGTCACCGCCACGATGTCGGCGGGCTCACCCGCGCTTTCGCGCGCCGGGCGGCAGCGGATTTCCGCCCAGACGAAATGGCCATCCTTGTGGCGCAGCCGCACTTCGGCGCTGCCGGCGCGGCCGTGATAGCTCGATTCCATCAGCGCCGCCTGCACCGCATCCAGATCGTCGGGATGCAGGATGGTGGGCAAGGCCAATCCAACAATCTCGTCCGGCAGCCGCCCCAACAGCGGGCTGGTGGCGGGGCTGGCGAAACGGATGCGCCCGTCCGGTGAATGGCGGGTTATCAGGTCCATCGCATTGTCGGCCAGGAAGCGGTACATCGCCGCGCCTTCGGCGGCGGCGGCATCGGCGGCGCGCTGGCGGTCCTGGGCGGCGGCGGCGATCAACACCGCCTGCACCAGCGCCGCCAGCACCGAACAGGCATAGATTTCCCACAGTGGCAGTGCGCCGGAATACAGCAGCCGCGACGCGGGCAGCGCGCCCATCGCCTGCATAACCGCCACGACCAGCAATGCGGCGCCCGCCGCCAGGCCGGCGCGCACCACGGCAGGGCGACCACCGGACAGCGCGCCTTCCGCCGGCACCAGCGCGAACCACACCACCAGGGGCGAAGCGACGCCGCCGGTCAGCAGCGCCAGATATCCGATCAGGGCCGCAAAGCCGGCCAGGCCTATCTGCTCCAGTCGGGCCAGTGGAATGGACGTCAGTCCCAGGATCGCCAGCACGCCGGGCGCCGCCAATCCGGCCAGGGCGATGGTCTCGGCGAGGTCGGGCCGTCCAGCCACGCCGAAAAAGGCCAGCCCCAGCGCCACGCCCACGCTGGCCTTGGCAGCCTGCACCAGCACGAACAGCTGGCGCTGCGCGTTCGGGTCTGAAATAGTGGATGTGTTAATAGCCATTAAGCTTTGTCGCCTCGCGCAGGCAGTTTTGGGCCACCAGACTTAACGAAAGCTGAAACGCTCCGCCTGCCGTTCAGTTTTCCACAAGGATTGGCCGGAAGACGTCGCGATTCATTTTCGTGACAAGAATGCCGCGATTCGGGGCTTAACGGGAAACCCGTACCGAATCGCACCAAGTAAGGAGGCCCAGCCTAACCAATCCGCAAGACGGCGCGTTCAATATATGGGCACGACGACCCGTCACCGGCACAAGGAAGCAGCTTGGCCTATCCCGCACACTTGGCAGAGACGCAGGATTCCGAAGACGCGGCCGCGCTGCTGGCCGCGCTGGACTGCCTGCGTTGCGCCATCACCATTTTCGATTCCAGTGGCCGGCTGGTCCATGCCAATGCCCATCTCAATTACCTGTTCCGCTCTTTCCCGCCGCACCGGACGCTGTTGGGGCGCAGCTATGAAGAGCTGATCCGGCTGGAGATCGCAGGCGAAGAAATTGCACCCCAGGCGCTTTCCGGCGGCACCAAGCCCTTCATCGCCCAGCGCCTGCGCCAGTTGCGGAAAAACGAATTCGCGCCCCAGGACGTGGCGCTATCCGATCACCGGGTGGTGGAAATCAAGGCCCGCCGCGACCAGTCCGATCGCACGGTCCTGCTCTGGACCGACGTCACCGCCGCCCGCGCCCAGCTGGCGCGGCTGCAGGAAGCGGTGTCGCTGTCGGCGGAAGCCTTCGCTTTCTATGACGCAAACGACAGGCTGATCCTGGCCAACGAGCTTTATGCCCATCTGTGCGGTGTGAAGGCGGTGCGCGATCTGATCGGCAAGACCTTTCCGGAGATCGCCGCCCAGGGCGCCAACTCCGGCCGCATCGTGGTGGACGAAACGCCGGAGCGCTGGCTGGAACGGCGCCTGAAAAGCCACCGTGACGCCGCTGGCGCGGTGACCATCCGCACCAACACCGGCGAGGCCTATCTGGCGCGCGACCGCGCCAGCCCCAATGGCGGCCGGGTGATGATCTTCACCGATATCACCGACAAGGTGCGCGCCGAGACCGCGCTGGCCGAGCAGGGCCATGCCCTGGCCGACGCCAACGCCCAGGCTGAAAAGCAGCAATCCTATCTCGCCGACCTCGCCCACCGGCTGGACCAGGCCAGCGCCAGCGTGAACAGCGCCAAGACCACGCTTCTGCGCACCATGAGCCATGAACTGAAGACGCCGCTGAACGCCATCCTGGGCTTCTCGGACCTAATGGCGACGCTTGCCGACAATATGAGCCCGGCCCAGATCCGCGAATATGCCGGGCTTGTGCATCAGGGCGGCAACAACCTGCTCAAGATCATCAACCAGATCATGGACCTCACCAAGATCTCGGCGGGCCGCTACGACTTGCGCCTGGCGCCGATGGATGCCGGCGGGGTGTTGTGGGTGATGCGCGAAACCTTCCTGCCGCGCGCTGCCGCGCGCGGCATCGCCATCGATGCCGATCGCTGCCCGGTGGGATTGATCGTGCAGGCCGACGAAGCGGTGTTCACCGCCATGATCCACGCCCTGCTGGAGAATGCCGTCACCTTCACCAGCGGCAACCGCATCACCCTGTCGGTCCATGCCAGCGACGCCGGCATCTGCGTCACGGTGGCGGACAATGGCAACGGCGTGACGGCCGAAGACCTGGCCCGCATCCAGGAGCCGTTCGAACACGCCGGCCAAGGCGAAGGCACCGGCCATTCCCAGGGCGCCGGGCTCGGCCTGACCCTGATCAAGGCTTTTGCCGAGTTGCATGGCGGGGCGCTGGAACTGGACAGCCGGCTGGGCGAAGGATTTCGCGCCAGCGTGACCTTGCCGCCTTCGCCTGTCGCTCCGTAAGCACGCCGTAATTCCGCCCCGGATATAAAGGATTGCGCGCAAAAGCCGCCTTGCATGCGGCCTGCGCGTTAACGGCCGCTGCAATCTTCCGAAAATTTTAATCACAATGGTCTCAAACACGATCTGTTTTTGAATCGAAGCGGACCGATCGGGTCAGGCTTGCGTTGTTGCTGGCATGAGCAACGGCCAACTAGCTTCAAATTTAAAGAAACAACTAAGCGCCCGACAATGGACGGCGCGTAATGCTGCCAGTGTGGAAACACCGAAGGGCATGCCATGATTTTCCGGGCTGTATTCTGGATCGGTCTTGTGTCGCTGTTGACGCCGCATGAGCCCGATCTTGGCCTGGGACGCCCGGGCGCCGGCACATTGCAAACCTCCCCCGCCATGATCCAGTCCGCCGCCAGCGGTCTCTCGCGGATGGGCACGGATTGTGGTTCAGCATGTGCCGGCGGCCTCGGCATCCTCTCGGTGTTCCACCTCAATGCCGACAGCCGCGTGACCGAGGGCCTGGCCGACGTAAAGGCCCAGATAAAGGCCGACCAACAAGCCCGCGCCGCGCGCGCCAAAACGATCTAGCATCAACGGACGCCCAGAATGCACAAAGGCCAGGCGATTTCCCGCCTGGCCTTTGTGGCATTTCAAGCCCGTCAAATCGCGGTGAAATCGACCTTGGCTTTTTTGGAGAGACGCTTGCGGCGGTCGGAGCCGTAATAGGCCGGACGCGCCTTGGCGCGGCGGTCGGGACCAAAAAACTCGGTGGCGACGATGAAGGGGCGGGGCGAATGGCTCGCCACCTGCAACTTGGTCACCAGGGTCTTGGGACTGATCGGAATGGTCAGCACATCGGTGACGCCAAGGTCGCGCGCCGCTTCCACGTCGCGGCGCCGGGCGCGCTCCTGGAACGCGAAGATCGGCAGCATGGGATTGAGCATGGCTTCGTCGCGCCGCGCCGCCAGCAGGAAGGGCCGTTCATCGGCGGAGGTCACCTTGTCGTCGTAGAACACGGCGTGGAAATTCTCCGTGCCCAGCAGTTCCAGGGCGCGGCGGGGGTCCTCGACATGGACCATCTTGCCGACCCCGGCAATGTTCATGACCGAACGCAACAGGTGGAGAATGTGGCTCTTGGGGCCCACCAGCAGCACGCGATGTTACGAGAAATCCGTCTGTTGCATGAAACCGCCCCTAAGGAGCCAATTTTGTGCGCCTTTTGTTTTTAAACCGGGGTAAAAAGGCGTGGTTAACCGAAGGTGGACATGCGCGAACTTCCCCCTCCGCCCTTCGCTGGCTCGAGAGCCAGCTACGGGCACCTCCCCCATCTAAGCGCGCTCACGCGCGCATGGGGGAGGAGACTGCTGCTACTTGCTCTGCTGTTGCCGCTGGCCGCGTGCGGCATGTTTCAGAACAAGGAAATCCAGAAGCTGCGCAAGTCGCCCGATTACAAGGCCGGCTACCAGGACGGCTGCAACAGCGCGTACGGCCCGGACGCCAACAAGCGCAAGGACGACACCATCGTGCGCGACGACCAGCAGTACGAGAAAAACCGCGCCTATCATGTGGGCTGGGACCGCGGGATCCGCGCCTGCCGCAGCACCGGCTATACCGGCGGCGCTATGCCGGGGGTGGTGCCCAGCGGTCCCGTCCCGGACCAGAATCCAGGCAATGGCGGACGGCCGCGCGGGCTTTAAACCCCTCCGGCCTTCGCTGGCCCGAGGGCCGTCCGTACGCCGTCGCTACGAACCGGCCACCTCCCCGCTTTAAGCGCGCGCGGGGGGAGGTTCAGCTACACAGCTTCGTGAAGGAGAGGGTCTGCCGGGTGCGCAGGTCCAGCGCCGCCGGATTGGCGCATAGCGGCCCGACGATGTTGCGGGATTCGTCGTCCCGGCGTTGTACGCGCAGGGTCAAAGACAGCAGCGCCAGGTTCCAGTTCTGGAATTCGGTGGTCATCACCGGACTTGTCGCGCCCAGCCGCGCCGCATCGCGGAAATAGGGCTCGGCATCGACGACATGATTTTGCTCCAGCAGGTAAAGCCCCCGAAACATGTGGGCGCGCGGATCCTTGGGAAACTTGTCCACCAAGCCCAGGCTGTCGGCCTTCATCGATTCCACGTCATGGGGCATTTGTTCGGGCGGGATATAGTCCATGCCGCCCTTGGCATATTGCACATAGGTATTGCCGGATACGGCGAAGGCGGTCGCCATCAGCGCCACCCAGCAACCGGCCACAGTGGCGGCGATGGAACGGCCCGGCAGATGATCCTCTTCGTCGTTCCAGGCGATGAGGAGGATGAAGGCCAGCGCGGCGCCCGCCATGCAGCCGCCCAGATGGGCATTGACATCCGTTATCGAGCCGCCATGGGCCACCGCCGGCATTAAGGCCGGAAACAGCGAGCCGCCCGCCACCCGGCGCATCAGATTCGGCCGCGGCGCGCCGGCATGGAAGCTGAGGGTGAACAGCGCCGCCAGGGTGGCCATGATAGCGCCCGAAGCACCGACCGACAGCGCGTCCGGGGCATTGAGCATGGTGGACAGCACCGCACCGGCAAAGCCGCCGGTGAAATAGATCGCCGCGAACCAGCCGATGCCGACCATCGGCTCCAGCAGAAAGCCCACGATCAGGAAGGTGACGAGGTTGCCGATCAGGTGGTCGGGCGAGCCATGCAGCGTGGTGGCCGTGAACAGACGCCACCACTCGCCCTGCCCCACCACCTGGACGCGGTCGGAGGCGCCCATTGCCAGAAGGGTGAAATGGCCGGGCGAATAGGTGCCCATCCGGTCGGTGGCGGCGCGCAATTCGGCCATGAACCGCGCCACCAGGACGGCGCTGATGATCAGGGTGAACCAGGGGATGCGCGCCAGCAGCCGGCCGGCAAAGCCGGGCGGCGACGCCACTTCAGAAGCTGCTGTCTGCGGCGCGGCCGGTCGCTTGAAGGCGGCTGGCGCCGAGGCGGCAACGCGTTTTCCGAATGTCGCGGACAAAAACCCTCACGGCCCCGATGGAGCCATGAGGATAGGTCAGGCCGGCTTTCCGGCAGGTAAAGCCAAAGCGTTAAGACGCGAAAACCTTATTCGGCGGCCGCCCTGACAGCTTGGTCTTCCTTGGTCAGGTTTTCGGCGGCGAAGTCCCAGTTCAGGATCTTGCCCAGCACCGCTTCAAGATATTTGGGCCGCGCATTCTGGTAGTCCAGGTAATAGGCATGTTCCCAGACATCGACGGTGAGGAGGCAATTGACGCCCTTGGCCATGGGGGTCTCGGCATTGGGAGTCTTTTCGATCGAAAGCTTGCCGTTCTTGCTGACCAGCCAGGCCCAACCCGAACCGAACTGGGTCTTGCCGGCTTCCGCCAACTGGGCAATCAACGCGTCCTTGGAGCCGAACGCCGCCGTGATGGCGCTATCCAGTTTGCCACCGGCTTCCGTTTTCGACGGCGTCAGACTGCGCCAATAGAAATCATGATTCCAGACCTGGGCGGCGTTGTTGAAGATCTGCTTGTCCTTGGCCTCGGGTGCTCCGGCGGTCTTGCGCACGATCTCTTCCAGCTTCAGATCTGCATACGGCGTGCCGTCAACCAGCTTGTTGAGCGTGTCCACATAGGTCTGGTGATGCTTGTGATAGTGAAACTTGATGGTCTCGGCGGAAATGGTGGGAGCCAAGGCATCTTCGTCCCAGGGCAGGGGCGTGAGTTTGAAGGTCATGGGATACTCCTTGCATACAATATCGGGTTTCCCGTTAACGCCTTGGGCCGAAAAAAGCTCCGCGCCACCAGATGTCACAGCTGCGATGCAGAATCGCAACATACGTTGGCGCGAGGAACTTTGTGACGTGAGCAGGAGCGAGGAGCGACGTGGGCGCTACCGCCCTCGCCGCTTTGCGGCTCGAAGCGGGGCCAGCTTTTCTAAGTTCGCTTCGCTCACCAAGAAAAGCTAGGCCAAAGAACCGCGCCAAGACAATTTGTGATGTCTGTAACCCAAATGTCATTCGACATTCGCGCCTACGTCGCGCAAACATTGAACAAGCGGGAGATATTGTTCAGAGCTTTTCGGAGCCCATCATGCCTGCATATGAAATCTGCTATCTCGACGAAGCCGGCGCCCTCACCTACAAATTTTCCGCCACCTGCGACGACGACCAGCGCGCCAAAATCCTCGCCCATGCCATGAAGCTGCCCAGCGCCAAGAAGCTGGAAGTGTGGGCCGGCGAGGCGCTGATCTACACCCGTCCCAGCGCGATACTGGAACGGCAGATCCTGCGGGCGAGCTGACACGCCGCAGGCGTGTCATCCCCGGCGCGCGCGACTTCGCGCGCGGAAGCAAGTAGCGCCAGCGTGCGAGCGATCCAGGCTTTTAAACAAGTTTTTCCGCCGTCACCCAGTCCAGGGTCTTGTCCAGGGCGCGGGTCAGGCGGGCGAACATTTCGCCGATCTCCGCCTCGTTGATCACCAAGGGCGGGCACAGCGCGATACGGTCGTGCAGCAAGGCTCGCACGATGATGCCCTCATCCTGGCAGAAAGCGGCGCATTTGGCGCCGACGCCCGCGGGCGCGGCGAAGTTGTGTTTGCTCTTCTTGTCGGGAGTGAGTTCGATCCCGCCGATCAGACCCACGCCATTGGCCTCGCCCACCAGCGGATGATCGCCCAGCGCCCTGAGCTTCTGCAGGAACACGGTGCTGACTTTGCGCACATGGCCGAACGTGTCGCGGCGCTCATACAGCTCCAGCGCCCTCAACGCCACCGCGGCGGCCACCGGATGGGCGCTGTAGGTGAAGGCATGCCACAAGCCGCCGATGCGGGTGGCCTCTTCCTCGATGATCCCCACCAGCTCCGGCGACAGCAACACCGCCGAAATCGGCAGATAGGCCGATGACAGCGCCTTGGCGATGGACATGGAGTCGGGCTGGTAATTGTAGGTCTGGCAGCCAAAGGCATTGCCGGTGCGGCCGAAGCCGCAGATCACTTCATCATCCACCAGCCAAATGCCGTACTTGTCCAGCACCGGGGTGATCGCTTCGAAGTAGCCGCGTGGCGGCAGCATCGCGCCGCCCGCGCCCATCACCGCTTCCACGAACATGGCGGCGATGGTGTCGGGCCCTTCGCGCAGGATGGTGGCTTCCAGGTCGGCGGCCAGCCGGGCGGAATATTGCTCCTCGCTCTCGCCATCACGGGCGCCGCGATAATAATGCGGGCATTCCACCCGCACGGTGAAATCGAACGGCAGGTCGAAGCTTTTGTGGAAGGCGTCGAGCCCCGTCAGGCTGGCGCTGGCAAGCGTCACCCCATGATAGGCCTTGGTGCGGGCAATGATCTTCTTGCGCCCCGTCTGGCCGCGCGCATTGGCGGCGTACCACATGAACTTGATCTGGCTGTCATTGGCCTCGGAGCCGGAATTGGCGAAGAACACCTTGCCCACCGGCATGGGCGCCATCTCTTTCAGCTTTTCGGACAGCGCGATGGCGGGCTCATGACTCTTGCCGCCGAAGATATGGGCGAAGGGCAGCTTGCGCATCTGTTCGACCGCTGCCTGGACCAGTTCTTCCTCGCCCCAGCCCAGCGCCGTGCACCACAGCCCGCCCATCGCTTCCAGGTAATCCTTGCCGTCGGCGCCATAGACGAACACGCCTTTGCCGCGATCCACCACCAAAGGGCCGGTCTGGCGCAGCACAGTGAGGTTGGTGAAGGGATGCAGCAGGCTCGCCATATCGCGGGCCTGCGTATTGGAAAGGATCGGATCGGGCATGGCGGGCTCTCACTATCGCGGCACGGGAAAATCTACTCTAAGGTGACGCGAAGTGAACGGCCAATCGGTGATTTCTCCCATGCGTTTGCAATTGTTTGCCGCACGCGGCGCGCTGGCCTGCCTGGCGGCCGGTGTCCTGGCGGGCATAGGCGCGGTGGCCTGCGTGCGTCTGGGCACTTTTACCGACAAGGGCGGCAGCACCCTGATGACCATGGCCACCGGCCTGGGCTTGGCCGCCCTGGCGCTGGCGCTGCTGTGGCTGAAATCGGCGCTGACCCGCAATGCCGGCGAGGGCAAGCGCATGGGCCTGGTCGCCCTGACAGGATCGCTGATCTTCCTCTACCACCCGCTGAGTTATGTTTATTACGGTTTTACGGCGCTGCCGATCCACGACGCCACCACCGATCCGGAAGACCCGCCCCAGTTCGTGGCGCTGGCCAAGATTGAGCCCGCCAACGGTCGCGTCTTCGAAGCCCAGCGCAAGATCACTTACAAAGGCGAACAGGTCACCATCGCCTATGCCCTGCATGAGAAATACCCAACCCTGACCAAGCCGCATGCGGGCCTGCTGGTGTCGCCGCAGAAAGCCTATTGGCGCGCCTATAGCGCGGTGCAGAAGCTGGGCTGGACCATCGTGGATGCCAGCGAAAAGGATTTGCGCATCGAGGCCACCGACAAGAGCCTGTGGTTCGGCCGCATCAGCGACATCGTGATCCGCGTGCGCCAGGCCGGCACCATCGGCAGCCGCATCGACCTGCGCGCGGAAAGCCGCGACGGCGCGTTGGACCATGGCCGCAACGCCGCGCGGCTGAAGGCCTTCTTCACCCAATTCCACTTCTGAGCCACTGCCCGGCGGCTTCGGTCACAAGGCCGCGATCCCGCAGATGGTCCAAATGTGCCTTGATCTGCAGCGCCGCAGCAGCGCGCAGCCGCGCATCGATATCCGGATAGAGTCTTTCCAACAATGCCGGAATCGACAGGACGCCTTGGGCCAGCGCGTCCACAATCTGTTTCTCCCGCAGGCGGCGATGCGCGAGCAATTCTGCCAGCCAGGCGCGCGGCTCCCGGATCGGGGAGCCATGGGTGGGATAGAGAATGCGGTCATCCCGCATTGCCAGCTTT
The DNA here is from genome assembly GCA_013697055.1 of Alphaproteobacteria bacterium. GTDB lineage: Bacteria > Pseudomonadota > Alphaproteobacteria > Micropepsales > Micropepsaceae > Rhizomicrobium. Next base: position 78 of record JACCXK010000072.1, on the reverse strand, counting down.
TCCAGGCTGGCGAGATACTGGCCCATGTCGCCATCGGGCGGCGCGATAACGCTGGTCGACCAGCCCATCACATGGTCG
>JACCXK010000031.1 GCA_013697055.1 Alphaproteobacteria bacterium | reverse complement strand
GTCCTCTGCGTAACCACTCCGCCACGTGGCCTCAGTACAGTTGTGCCGGACGAAAGTCCGGCGGCGGCGGGCGGCTATAGCAGACCGGCGGGCGCAGGGACAATCCTCCTCCGCGAGCGAAGCGACCTGCGGGGGAGGTGGCCGGTTCCTAGCGGCAGCGTAGGGACGGCCCGGGCCAGCGAAGACCGGAGAGGGCAACGGGCCGCGTTGTGGCAGGGGACGGGGCGGCCTATAAGCCCACCAGCCCTTTACAGGAATCCCCGATGTCCGAATCCGCGCGCTTCAACATGGTCGAGGCCCAGATCCGCACCTCCAATGTCACCGATCCGCGCATCCTGGCGGCCATCAGCGCCGTGGCCCGGGAGAAGTTTGTCCCCAGCGCCGCCCGCGCCCTGGCCTATGCCGATGTGCCGGTGGCGGTGGCCCAGGGGCGCTATCTTTTGGACCCCCGCAGCTTCGCCAAGCTGCTGAACCTGGCCCAGGTCACGGCCACCGACCGGGTGCTCGATGTGGGCTGCGCCACTGGCTATTCCTCCGCCGTCATGGCGCGCATGGCCGCCGAGGTCGTGGCGCTGGAGCAGGATGCCGATTTGGTGCGCATTGCCAGTGAGTTGCTGGCCACTGCTGTGGGAAAGGTTGAAGTGGTTCAGGGCGGCTTGATCGAGGGCGTGAAGGGCCAAGGCCCGTTCGATGTGATCTTTGTCAACGGCGCCATCGAGCAGGTGCCCGAGACCCTTTTGGCCCAGCTGGCCGAGGGTGGCCGGCTGGTGACAGTGATCAAGGACGGCCAGAGCCGGGCCTGGCTGTTCCTCAAGCAGAACGGGAAGATCGGCCAGCGCCCCGATTTCGACGCCGATGTGCCGTTGTTGGCCGGCTTCAAAAAGGCCATGGGCTTTATCTTTTAAGCGCGAGCGTTAACTTTATCTTTGCCGACTGACAGCCACTATCCTAGGCTGAAATTGCACCCGCCGGAGCGTTTGGCGGGTTTTGGGAGCTGCCGATGTCGAACCCTCAGCACGAACCCACCATGGAGGAAATCCTTGCCTCCATCCGCAAGATCATCTCCGAGGACGCCCCGGAAGGCGGCGCCCCGGCTGCGGACGTGCCGCCTGCGCCCGCTGCAAGCCCAGCCCCGGTCCAGGACGATGTGCTGGAACTGACCCATGAGGTCGAGGCCCCGGCAGCGTTCGCGCCTGCGCCCATCATGCCGCCGCCGCCTGCGCCGGTCGAAGACCTGGTGTTCGAGAATATTGCCGCGCCGGCGGCGCATAGCGATATCTTCTCCGACCATACCCGCAAGGCGATGGAAGACACCTTCAATTCCATTCCCGACGAACCCGCCGAGCCGGCGCCAGCGCCGTTCCGCAGCGCCTCATCCTTTGCGCCAGTGGACGGCTCGAGCGTGGAAAACGTGTTCGAGCGCGCCGTGCGCGAAAGCTTCGAGCCGGTGCTGCAGAAGTATCTGTCGGACAATTCCGCCGCCGTGATCGACCGCATGAAGCCCCTGATCCGCGAATGGATGGACGAGCATTTCCCCGCCCTGCTGGAAGGCGCCGTCCGGGCCGAGGTGGAGCGGGTGGTTAAATCGCGCGGTACGAAGCGCTAATTTCCTTCTCCCCTTGTGGGAGAAGGTGCCTTGGGCAAAGCCCAAGGCGGATGAGGGGTAAATCCCCGCACTGGCCGCTGAATACCCCTCACCCGTCGCATTCCTTCGGAATGCGCCACCCTCTCCCACAAGGGGAGAGGGGCAAGACTTGACCCGGGCTCATTTCTTCCGCATTTGCGCACCCATGCTCGACAAAACCTTCAATCCCCAGGACGTGGAACAGCGCATCGCCGCCCAATGGGAGTCGTCCGGCGCCTTCAAGTGCGGCAGCCGTCCCGGTGCGGAAAGTTTTTCCATCGTCATCCCGCCACCCAATGTCACCGGGCGGCTGCATATCGGCCACGCCCTCAACAACACCTTGCAGGACGTCCTGGCGCGCTTTGAGCGCATGCGCGGCAAGGACGTATTGTGGCAGCCGGGCACTGACCATGCCGGCATCGCCACCCAGCTGATTGTCGAGCGCCAGCTTGCCGAACGGCAGATGTCGCGCCTGGGCCTGGGCCGCGAGAAATTCTTGGAAGAAGTGTGGAAGTGGAAGGCCGAATCCGGCGGCGCCATTGTCGAGCAGCAGCATCGTCTGGGCGCATCGGCCGACTGGTCGCGCGAACGCTTCACCATGGACCCGGAAATGAACCGGGCCGTCACCAAGGTGTTTGTCGAGCTGTTCAAACAGGGCCTCATCTACAAGGACAAGCGTCTGGTCAACTGGGATCCGCGGCTGCAGACGGCGGTGTCGGACCTGGAGGTCGAGAGCATCGAGATCAAGGGTCATCTCTGGCACATCAAGTACCCGATCGAGGACAGCGACCAGTTCATCACCATAGCCACCACCCGGCCCGAAACCATGCTGGGCGACACGGCGGTGGCGGTGCATCCGGATGATGAACGCTATCACGCGCTGGTGGGCAAGATGGCGGTGCTGCCGTTGACCGGGCGGCTGATCCCCATCATCGCCGACGACTATTCCGATCCGGAAAAAGGCACAGGCGCGGTCAAGATCACCCCCGGCCACGATTTCAACGACTTCGAAGCCGGCAAGCGCCACAAGCTGGCGCTGATCAATCTGATCAACAAGGACGGCACGCTCAACAATGACGTGCCGGCGCCCTATCGCGGCCTGTCGCGCGAAGCGGCGCGCAAGAAGATCGTGGCCGACCTGGAAGCGATGGAACTGGTCGAGAAGATCGAGCCCATCACCCATGCCGTGCCGCATGACGAAAAGACCAAGAGCGTGGTGCTGGAGCCGTTCCTCACCGAGCAATGGTACCTGAACGTCCAGCCCCTTGCTGACAAGGCGATAGCTGCCGTGGAAAGCGGCGAAACAAAATTCGTGCCGGAGAATTGGACGAACGTGTTTTTCGGCTGGATGCGCAACATCCGCCCCTGGTGCATTTCGCGCCAGCTGTGGTGGGGCCACCAGATCCCGGTCTGGTATGACGCGGACGGCAAGGTCTATTGCGCCGAAACCGAAGACGAGGCGGTCAAGCAGGCCGGCGGCAAGGCGCTGACCCGCGACGAAGACGTGCTGGACACCTGGTTCTCTTCTGCGCTGTGGCCCTTCTCGACCCTGGGGTGGCCGGACCAGACGGTGGAGCTGGAACGCTATTATCCCACCAGCGTGCTGGTGACGGCGTTCGACATCATCTTCTTCTGGGTCGCGCGCATGATGATGATGGGCACGCACTTCATGGGCAAGGTGCCGTTCAAGACCGTCTTGATCCACAACCGCGTGCTGGACGAGCAGGGCGCGAAAATGTCCAAGACCAAGGGCAATGTGGTGGACCCCATCACCCTGATCGACGAGTTCGGCGCCGATGCGCTACGCTTTACCCTGGCGCTGGCGGCGGGACAGAACCGCGACATGCGCGTCGGCCCGACCCGGGTGGAAACCAACCGCAACTTCGCCACCAAGCTGTGGAACACCTCGCGCTTTTGCGAGATGAATGGCTGCATCACCGTTCCGGGCTTCGATCCGGCCGGCGTGACCGAGACGGTCAACCAGTGGATCGTGGCGGAAACCGCCCAGGCCGTGGGTGATGTGACGGCGGCGATCGAAGCGCTGCGCTTCAATGAAGCGGCTAGTGTCGCCTATCACTTTGTCTATGATATTTTCTGCGACTGGTATGTCGAGATCACCAAGCCGATCCTGCAGGCGGAAGGCGGTTCGCCTAGCGACAGCGTAGCGAACGCGAAAGCCGAGACCCGCGCCACCACCGCCTGGGCGCGCGACCAGATCCTGAAGCTGCTGCATCCCTTCATGCCCTTCATCACCGAAGAGCTGTGGGCGGCGACCGCGCCGACGCCGCGCGATACGTTGCTGGTGCTGGCCGAATGGCCGACCATCGCGGCCGTGCGCGGCCCCGCCAGCGCAGAGATGGATTGGGTGATCGAGCTGATCAAGGGCGTGCGCTCGGTGCGCGCCGAGATGAATGTGCCAGCCGGCGCCAAGGTGCCGCTGGTGCTGACCGGCGCATCGGAGGAAAGCGCCGCGCGGCTTTCCCGCCATATGGGCGTGATCTCCACCCTGGCGCGCCTCTCCAGCGCCGAGGCGGCCGCGGCCATTCCCAAAGGCTCGGCTCAGTTCGTGCTGGGCGAAGCGGTGGTGGCGCTGCCCCTTGGTGACGTGATTGATTTCGCCAAGGAACGTGCGCGGCTGGAGAAGGACCTGAAAAAGGCCCAGGACGAAATCACCCGCTTTGACGCCAAACTGTCCAACGCGCAATTCGTCTCCAAGGCCCCGGAAGAGGTCCTGACGGAACAGCGCGAAAAGCGTGCCGAGGCCGCCGCGCTGGCGGTGCGGCTGACTGACGCGATTGGGCGATTGGCTTATAACCCTGACGGCGTCGCGGTTGCAGGTGGGCGGGGTGATACCTAACTCTTCGATCGTCATCGAAGCGCTGGAGCCGTCATGCCGACCCTGTTCGATCCCCTGAAGCTGGGGGCGCTGTCGCTGCCCAACCGCATCATCATGGCGCCGCTCACCCGCAGCCGCGCCACCCCGGATGGCCGGGTGCCGACCCAGTTGCAGTTGGACTATTACGTCCAGCGCGCTGGCGCCGGCCTGATCATCTCCGAAGCCACTTCCGTCTCCGCCATGGGCGTGGGCTATGCCGCCACCCCGGGCATCTGGTCGGACGAGCAGACCGCAGGCTGGAAGAAGATCACCAAGGCGGTGCATGACGCGGGCGGCAAGATGGTGTTGCAGCTTTGGCATGTGGGAAGGGTTTCCCATCCCCTGTTCCTGAATGGCGCCCTGCCGGAAGCACCGAGTTCGGTAAAGCCCAAAGGTCATGTCAGCCTGGTGCGACCCGAAACCGAATATGTCGCGCCGCGCTCGCTGCAGGAATCGGAAATTCCCGGCATCATCCATGCTTTCCAGCATGGCGCCGAGAATGCGGTGAAGGCCGGCTTTGACGGGGTGCATATCCACGGCGCCAATGGCTATCTGCTGGACCAGTTCCTGCAGGACTCCACCAATCAGCGCGAAGATGAGTATGGCGGGGTGCTGGAGAACCGCGCCCGTCTGATGCTGGAAGTCACCGATGCCTGCATCGATGTGTGGGGCGCGGACCGGGTCGGCATGCATTTGGCGCCGCGCATGGACAGTCACGATATGGGCGACAGCGACCGGCTGGGCACGTTCAAATATGTCGCGCGCGAATTGGGCGAGCGCAACCTGGGCTGGATCGCGTCACGCGAAGCGGTGATCGGCCCCGATACCAAGCTGGTGGACAGCCAGGGTCGTCCCAAGCCCATCGCCAATACCGAAAGCATAGGCCCGGTTTTAAAAGAAGCGTTCGGGGGCCCCTATATCGTTAATGAAGGATTCGATCTGGCCAGCGGCAGTGCGGCGCTGGCGGAAGGCAGCGCCGACGCCGTGGCGTTCGGCAAGCTGTTCATCGCCAACTCCGACCTGCCCCGGCGATTCGCTGATGGTGAGCTGCTGAATGCCTGGGATACCGCTACGTTCTATTCCGGCGGGGCGCAGGGCTATACGGACTACCCCGCGCTGCCGTGATTATGCCGCAAACGGTAAGGGAACCTTTCTCCGGTACGGTACGTTTCTGTCCCTGTGATGGGGGGGAACCCCGTGATTTAGGAGATTCGACATGAATCGTTTTGCAAAGATTGCCGCCGCTGCCGCCATTGCGCTGGGCGCCGGTACCATGTCCGCCAACGCCGCCTGCAATGGTGATGCGGATACGGAAACCGCACTGGGCGCCGGTTCCGGCGCGCTGGTCGGTGGCCTGGCGTCGCACAGCCTGGTCGGCGCTGCGGTCGGCGGTGTTGCCGGCGGTCTGATCGGCAACTCGATCGGCCACAGCAACAATCGTTCGGACTGCCGCCGTGCCGCTGCCCGCCAGGAATATCGCCGCGACGATCGCCGCGGCGAATATCGCCGCGAGCATGATGCCTACTACATCGACCGCGACGGCCGCCGTCACTACTACTAGGCCGTAAGGTTCATACAAATGAAAAGCCCCGGGCTCGCGCCCGGGGCTTTTTATTACTTGCGGGGCAGGTCGTAGCGGTCCGCGTTCATCACCTTGGTCCAGGCCACGACAAAGTCTTTCACGAACTTCTCCTTGGAGTCGGACTGGGCATAGACCTCGGCCAGGGCGCGCAACTGCGAGTGCGAGCCGAAGATCAGGTCGATGCGGGTGGCGGTCCACTTCTTCGTCCTGGTCTTGCGGTCATAGCCGTCAAAGCTGTTTTCGCCGGTGGCAGTCCACATCGTATCCATGCTGAGCAGATTGACGAAAAAATCGTTGCTCAGCACACCAACCTTGTCGGTGAACACGCCGTCCTTGGAGACGGCCGCACCCAATACGCGCAGCCCGCCCACCAGCACCGTCATTTCCGGTGCGGTGAGTGTGAGCAGTTGCGCCCGGTCCACCAGCTCTTCTTCCGGCGCCATCAGCTGCGCCTTGGCGGCACGATAATTGCGGAAGCCGTCGGACAGGGGCTCCAGCGGTTCGAAAGATTTCACATCGGTCTGATCCGCCGTCGCGTCGCCGCGGCCGGAGGTGAAGGGCACCGTCACACTGATGCCGGCATCCCTGGCCGCCTTTTCGATACCGACATTGCCCGCAAGCACGATCAGGTCGGCGATGCTCATTTTGCCGGACTCCTGCTGGATCGCTTCCAGTTTGGCCAGCACCTTGGACAGTTGCACCGGCTGGTTGACCTCCCAGTCCTTTTGCGGCGCCAGGCGGATGCGCGCGCCATTGGCGCCGCCGCGTTTGTCCGAGCCGCGGAAGGTCGAAGCCGAAGCCCAGGCGGTGGAGACCAGTTCGGAAATGGTCAGGCTGCTGGCGGTGATCTTGTCCTTGAGCGCCTTGATGCCGGCATCGCTGATTTGCGTGCCCGCCGGAACCGGATCCTGCCAGATCAACGTCTCCTTCGGCACCAGCGGACCGAGATAGCGCTGGATCGGGCCCATGTCGCGATGGGTCAGCTTGAACCAGGCGCGCGCGAAGGCCTCGGCGAACTGGTCCGGATTTTCCAGGAAGCGGCGCGAGATTTTCTCGTAGGCCGGGTCGACGCGCAGCGCCAGATCGCTGGTCAACATGGTCGGCACCCGCTTCTTGGACGGATCATGCGCGTCGGGAATGTCGGCGGCCGCATTCTTGGCCTGCCACTGATGCGCGCCGCCGGGGCTCTTGGTCAGTTCCCATTCGAACTTGAACAGGTTCTCGAAGAAGCGGTTGCTCCACTTGGTCGGGGTCTGCGACCAGGTCACTTCCAGCCCGCTGGTGATAGAGTCGGCGCCAAGGCCAGAGGCATGGCGGCTACGCCAGCCCAGGCCCTGGTCGTCGATCACCGCGCCTTCCGGCTCCTTGTCCACGAAAGAGGGATCGCCCGCGCCATGGGTCTTGCCGAAAGTGTGGCCGCCGCCGATCAGCGCCACGGTCTCTTCGTCATCCATCGCCATGCGGGCGAAGGTGTCGCGGATGTCGCGCGCGCTGGCGAGCGGATCGGGCTTGCCGCCCGGGCCTTCCGGATTGACGTAGATCAGGCCCATCTGCACCGCGCCCAGCGGGTTCTGCAGCTGGCGCTCGCCCGAATAGCGTTCATCGCCCAGCCAGGTGCCTTCCGGGCCCCAATAGAGTTCTTCCGGCTCCCACTGGTCGGCGCGGCCGCCAGCAAACCCAAACGTCTTGAAGCCCATCGACTCCAGCGCAACATTGCCCACCAGCACGAACAGGTCGGCCCAGCTGATCTGGTTGCCGTATTTCTGCTTAATCGGCCACAACAGGCGGCGCGCCTTGTCCAGGTTGGCATTGTCCGGCCAGCTGTTCAGCGGCGCGAAACGCTGCTGGCCGCCGCCGGCGCCGCCGCGCCCGTCCGTCACGCGATAGGTGCCGGCGCTGTGCCAGGCCAGGCGGATAAAGAGGCCGCCATAATGGCCGAAGTCCGCTGGCCACCAGGGCTGGGAATCCGTCATCAGCTTGTGCAGGTCGCCGATCAGTGCCTGCAGGTCGAGGCTCTTGAATTCCTCCGCATAGTTGAAGCCTTCGCCCATCGGGTTGGCGCGGGACGAGTGCTGGTCCAGCGCCTTGAGGTCGAGACTTTGCGGCCACCAATCCTTGTTGGAATGGCTCCTGGTGCCATGCATCACGGGGCAGCCGGCGGCTTTGGGTTCTGCGTTCATGAGAGCGGTCCTTTTCTAATTTAGAATAGTTCTAAATATTTTGAATCGGGCCGTCAAGAAGATTAGAACTATTCTCAACTGCGGTGAAGGCCCGTTATGCCGAAATGCGGCTTGAAGCGGGCGCGGGCAGGGAGCCATAGTCCGCCGCCTTTCCGCGATATCCCTCAGGTCCACATGAAATTCGACAAATCCAAGCTGCCCAGCCGCCACGTCACCGAAGGGCCGGAGCGCGCCCCGCACCGCTCCTATTATTACGCCATGGGGCTGACGGAAGCGGAGATCCACCAGCCTTTTGTGGGTGTGGCCAGCTGCTGGAACGAGGCGGCGCCCTGCAACATCGCCCTGATGCGCCAAGCCCAGTCCGCCAAGAAGGGCGTCAAGGCCAATGGCGGCACGCCGCGCGAATTTTGCACCATCACTGTCACTGACGGCATCGCCATGGGCCACGAAGGCATGCGTTCGTCGCTGGTGTCGCGCGAAGTGATTGCGGACTCGGTCGAGCTGACCATGCGTGGCCATTGCTATGACGCGCTGGTCGGGCTGGCCGGCTGCGACAAGTCCCTGCCGGGCATGATGATGGCGATGCTGCGGCTGAATGTGCCCAGCGTGTTCCTCTATGGCGGCTCGATCATGCCGGGCCGTTTCCACGACAAGGACGTCACGGTGGTGGACGTGTTTGAAGGCGTGGGCAAATTCTCCGCCGGAAAGATCCCGGAGAGTGAACTGGTCGAACTGGAAAAAGTGGCATGCCCGGGCGCCGGCGCCTGCGGCGGTCAGTTCACCGCCAACACCATGGCCTGCGTCGCCGAGGCCATCGGGTTGGCGCTGCCTTATTCCAGCGGCCCGCCGGCCGAGATCCTGTCGCGCGACGACTTTGCGCTGAAGGCCGGCGAGGCGGTGATGGATTTGCTGGCCAGGAATCTGCGCCCGCGCGACATCTGCACCCGCAAGGCGTTCGAGAATGCCGCCATGGTGGTGGCCGCCACCGGCGGTTCGACCAATGCGGCGCTGCATTTGCCGGCCATGGCCAATGAAGCGGGCATCAAGTTCGACCTGTTCGATGTCGCGGAAATCTTCAAGAAGACTCCTTACGTCGCCTCGCTCAAGCCCGGCGGCAAATATGTCGCCAAGGACATGTGGGAGGCCGGTGGCGTGCCCATGCTGATGCGCATCCTTTTGGATGCCGGCCTGCTGCATGGCGACTGCATCACCGTCACCGGCAAGACGATTGCCGAGAATTTGAAAGACGTGAAGTTCAATCCCGATCAGAAGGTGATGGTCGAGGTTAAGAACGCGCTGGCCCCCACCGGCGGCGTGGTCGGCCTGCGCGGCAATCTCGCCCCCGAAGGCGCCATCGTGAAGATCGCCGGCCTCAAGCATGTCAAGCATCGCGGCCCGGCGCGGGTGTTCGACTGCGAGGAAGATTGCTTCGCGGCGGTGGAAAACCGCCAGTACAGCGAAGGCGATGTGCTGGTGATCCGCTGGGAAGGCCCCAAGGGCGGGCCCGGCATGCGCGAGATGCTGTCGACCACCGCGGCGCTGTACGGGCAGGGCGTGGAGAATATCGCCCTGGTCACCGATGGCCGTTTCTCCGGCGCGACGCGCGGATTGTGCGTCGGTCACGTCGGTCCCGAAGCCGCCGACATGGGCCCGATCGGCCTCATCCAGGATGGCGACATCATCGTGATCGATGCCGACAAGGGCACCATGGACGTGGATTTGTCGGAAGCCGAACTGGCGGAGCGCAAGAAGTCGTTCAAGCCCAAACCCGCGGGCTTCAAGACCGGCGCGTTGGCGCGCTATGCCAAGAATGTCGGCCCGGCACGCGACGGCGCCCTGACCACGCCCGGCGCCGACCAGGAAGTGCGCTGCTACGCGGATATTTGACGTCCCTTCCTTCTCCCCTTGTGGGAGAAGGTGTCCACCGTCGCAGTAACGACGGCGGACGGATGAGGGGTCAGGACGGAAATCCCAAAGCAATGGCAATAGCAGTCAGTACGCCGTCGAAATTGCTATTCAGTTGATGGTTAGGAAACCGCAGCACACGGAATCCGTCATTGGCAAGCCGTTTGGTCCGCATGGCATCATAAGCCAACTTTCGCGATGACCCATGCTGATCACCATCAAGCTCGATAATGAGCATAGCTTCAAAGCAGACGAAGTCTGCAATGTATGGTCCAATGGGCTGTTGCCGCCGGAATTTGAATTTGTGAAACCTGCGATTACGCAAGGCCAGCCATAGTTTGCGTTCGACTTGAGTTTGTTCACGTCGAAGTTTTCTGGCCAGATCGTGTTTCACGGTACCCCTCACCCGTCTCGGGCTTTCGCCCGCGCCACCCTCTCCCACAAGGGGAGAGGGAAATTATGCCTTCCTCGCCTCATGCGCGGCCTTGAGCACGCGTAGGGCATTGCCGCCCCAGAAGCCGGCTAGCTGTATTTCGGTATAGCCCAGCTTCACCAGCCGCTCGGTGATCTTGGGCAGGGCGGCGGCGTCCTCAAAGTCGATGACGCCGCCGCCGCCGTCCCAGTCGGCGCCGACCCCGACATGCTCGGGGCCCACCAGGTCCAGGGCGTGGGTGACATGGCTCATGAAGGTGTCGAATGTGGCGCGCGGCACCGGATATTGGGCGTTGATCGCTTTCATGCCGGTCGCCACTTCGCGCACCGCGGCGGCGGCCTGGGCCGGGGTCATGCCGGAAAGATTCTCCAGCTTCTGGTACAGCGCGCCGCGGGCCTTGTCGCGTTCCGGATCGCGCGGCGCATTGATCAGATAGGCATTGTAGCTGTTGATCTGGATGGTGCCGCCGGCCGCCGCCAGCCGCTTAATGCGGGCATCGTCGATATTGCGGGGATGGTCGAACACGGCGCGGCAGCCCGAATGCGACAGTATGATGGGCGAACGCGCCATCTCCATCATCTGGTCGAACACCGTGTCGGCGGAATGGCTGGCGTCCATCACCATCCCCAAATCCATCGCCAGCGCCGCCAGCTCGCGGCCGCGTGGCGACAGCCCGTTCCATTGTGGCTTGTCGGTGGCGGAATCGCCGAACTGGTTGTTCTTGAAATGGATGAAGCCCACCATCCGCACCCCCAGCTTGTAGAAGCTGCGCAGCAAAGTGACGTCGTCGCCCAGGGGATAGCTGTTCTCGATGCTCTGATAGACGATGCGCTTGCCCGATGCAGCGATGCGGGCGGCGTCTTCCGCGACGAAAGCGAGTTCGAACTTGTCCGGATGCCCCGCCGCCAGCTCGCGGATTTCCGCCGCCAGCAACAGCGCCGCATCACGCGCCGCCATCATGCCATCCGGCGTCAGTGGGCCTTGCGGCGTGTAGATGGCGAAGAAGCCGCCATCCAGCCCGCCTTCCACCATGCGTGGATAGTCCACTTGTGTGAAATCATCGGGCTGGTTGTGGCGCTTGAGGATGTCCCAGCCGGGCCGCGCCAGGCTGGCCGGAGTATCGAGATGGGTGTCCAGGCAGATCAGACGTTGGTGCAAGGCGGTCGTGGTGCTTGGCTTTGCCAAGGCGGGCAACGCAGCCAGCGCCAGCCCGTTAACCATGACCGCGCGTCGTGAAATCGCCATGCTCGCCCCGAAACCCGAAATCTCTCATGAAAATCTAGGGGATGGTGCCATGGGAGCGCCAGTGCCGGCTTGCCCCGAAGCGGCCTGCTGGTAAATTAAATCCGGTTTTCGGCGGTCACGGGCGGATGATGATGCGCAAGTTTGCGTGGGCGTTGGGCGTGTTGCTGACTTTGGCGGCACCTTTGCCCTTGGCGGCCGACGGCGCCCGGATTCCCGCAAAGCCCCGCGCCGAGACCCAGCTGGCCCTGTTCCAGGAACGCAGCATCTTCCGGTCCGGCTTGCGCAACGCCCACACTATCGCGCTCACTTTCGACGACGGCCCCAATGCCCATACCAGCGAGGTGCTGGACGCGCTGAAGGAGATGAACGTCAAGGCCACCTTCTTCATCGTCGGCAATCAGGCCCGCCGTCATCCCGATGTGCTGGCGCGCATCGCCCGCGAGGGCCATCTGTTGGCCAATCACAGCGGCACCCATGCTTATCTCGGTTCGCGCTACGACGCGGATCCCGACCGCCTGCTGAACCAGTTGCACGACGTGCATGAACAGATCGCGCCGCTGATGGCCAAGGGTGATAAATTCTATTTCCGCGCGCCCTATGGCGCCTGGCGCAGCGCCCATGCCGATATCCTGAATTCCGATCCGGAGTTGCGCCGCTATGTCGGCCCGATCTATTGGGACGTGGGCGGCTATATCACCATGTCGCGCGACGGCTATGTGATGAGCGCGGCGGACTGGCAATGCTGGCGCAAGGGCTGGGAAGCGCGCACCTGCGCCAAGGGTTACAGCCGCGAGATCCGCCGGGCGGATGGCGGGGTGGTGCTGATGCACTGCATCCATTTGCGCTCGGCCGATTTGGTGCGCCAAGTGGTGCCCGCCCTGATCGAGGAAGGCTACCGTTTTGTCCGCCTCGACCAGATGCCGGAATACCGCCAGTATGAGACCCCCGGCGACCGGGGCGTGGCCGATGCCCGCAAAGCACCGCAGCATTTCGCGGCTCTGCGTCCCGAAGACATAAAATAGCCGCACAACCTCCGTCAGATTGCGGCAAACAACCTGGGGAGGACCATCATGATCTTGCGCACCATGCTTATCGCTACGGCCTTTGTTGCTTTGGCGCTGCCGGCCGTTGCGGCCGACGCCAAGCTCACCACCGCCATCGCGGCCTCCAGCCGCGCGCCCGAGAATTCGGCGCGGGACGGCGCCCGCCATCCCCAGGCCAGCCTGGAATTCTGGGGCCTGAAGCCCGGCCAGACGGTGGTGGAGATTTCCCCCGGCGGCGGCTACTGGTCCGAAATCCTGGCACCCTATGCCAAGGCCACCGGCGGCAAGTATTTCGTGGCGATGGGCAAACCGGATGCCAGGCTGCCGGCCAAGTTCGCCGACAAGGCGGTGTATGGCGACATCCACTACACCGTGTTCAGCAAGAATTCCGGTCCACTGGCCGCGCCCGGCAGCGCCGACATCGTCATCACCGCGCGCAACATCCACAACTGGATCTGGGAGACCGGTGAAGTCGACAAGGCGATGAAGGATTTCTATGCCGTGCTGAAGCCCGGCGGCATCCTGGCGGTTGAGGAGCATCGCGCCGATCCCAGGCCCGACAGCGACGGTGCCAAGAGCGGTTATGTCGCCACCCAGCACGTCATCGACCTGGCGACCAAGGCCGGCTTCAAGCTGGACGCCAAGTCCGAGATCAACGCCAATCCCAAGGACACCAAGGATCATCCCTTTGGCGTCTGGACCCTGCCGCCGTCGCGCCAAAGCAGCGCCGGCAAGGACCAGCCCAGCCCGCCCGGATTCAGCCGTGCCAAGTATGACGCCATCGGGGAAAGCGACCGCATGACCTTGCGCTTCCGCAAGCCGGCATAATCGGTCACTCTTTAGGGGTGAGGGGCATCGGATTCGCGGCGGCCATTTTGGCCTCCATCCTGTTCGGGGTGGGGGGCACCTTTGCGCAATTCCTCTTCCAGCATCGCGGCGTCAATATCGACTGGCTGGTGACCATGCGGCTGCTGTTCAGCGGCCCGGCGCTGCTGCTGATCTCCGCCATCGGCGGCAAGCGCATTTTTGCGGTGTGGCGCACCGATGCCGTGCCCCTGGTGATCTTCGGTCTGCTCGGCATGATGCCGGTGCAATATACCTATATGGCGGCGATCAACGCCTCCAACACCGCCACCGCCACCATCCTGCAGTTCACCGCGCCGGCCATGGTGGCGCTGTGGCTGGCGATTGCGGGGCGCAAGCGCCCGGGCGGGCGCGAGATGGCGGCGATCGGACTGGCCATGCTGGGGACCTTCTTCCTGGTGACCCATGGCAAGCTGGGGATGCTGTCCATCTCGGCGCTGGCGCTGTTCTGGGGCCTGGCCAGCGCGGCGGCGGCGGCATTCAATTCCATCCAGCCGTCCAACATTCTGAAGAGACACGGCGCGGCGCTGGTGGCGGGCTGGGGCATGGTGATCGGCGGCGTGGAGCTGTCGCAGTTTCACGCACCCTGGAAGGTCGAAGGCCAGTGGGACGCGACCGCCGGGGTGTTCTTTGCCTTCATTCTGGTCATGGGGACGCTGGCTGCGTTTTACCTGTTCAACAAGGCGCTGCGGATGATCGGGGCGCAGAAGACCATTCTGCTCACCTGCGCCGAGCCCTTGTCGGCAGCTGTTCTGGCGGTGTGGTGGCTTGGGGTGTCGTTCGGCCCGATGGATTGGCTGGGCAGCGCGCTGATCCTGGTCACCATCGTGCTGTTGGCCAAGGGCGAAACGGAAGAAGAATTGGCCGAGAAGACGACTTAACGCAATTCCTTCAAGCCGTCGGCGAAGCTGACCTGCGGCGTCCAGCCCAGCGCATTCTTGATGCGGGAAATATCCGCCAAGGTGGCGGATGAATCGCCTTTGCGCCCTTCGGTATGGACCTGGTTGGGCGAGATCATGTCGGCCAGTCCCTTGACCGACAGGCTTGTACCGCTGCCGACATTGAACACCGCGCCGCGCACATCGCTCTCCAATGCCGCGATGTTGGCTGCCACCACGTCGCGCACATGCACAAAGTCGCGGCGCTGGCTGCCGTCGCCATGGATCTCCAGCACCTGACCGTCCGCGGCGCGGCGCAGGAAAATGCCCAGCACCAGGGCATAGGCGCCGGTTTCGGGCTGGCGCGGGCCATAGACATTGAAATAGCGCAGCACCACGGACGGCAGGTTGAAGTCCTGGTCGAACAGCAAGGTATATTGTTCGCCCACCCGCTTGGTCAGGCCGTAGATATTGAGAATGTCCGGCGGATCATCTTCCCGGTGCGGCGGCGCACGGTTGCCGTAATAGGTGGACGACCCGCTATAGATGAAGCGCTTCACGCCGGCATCGCGCGCCGCCAGCAGCATGTTCTGGGTACCGGTGATGTTGGACCCGGTGCAAATATCGATCTGCTCCTGCGAGGGGCCGGAGCGGGACATGGCGGCGCAATGCAATACGCCGTCCATGCCGGCGGCGGCTTTGGTGCAGGTGGAAAGGTCGCGGATGTCGCCTTCGATGAACTCGCATGCCGCCGGCACGGATTCGCGCTGGCCATAGACCAGGCTGTCCAGCACCCGCACCGTGTAACCGCGCGCCAGCAGGCCCTCGCAAAGATGGCTGCCGATAAAGCCCGCGCCGCCGGTGACCAGAACATTCTTCATGGGGCGTTCTTATACAGGCTTTGGAAGAAGGCGAGATCGGCTTTTGTATTGATGCCCCGCGCTTCGGTGGCATCGGCCACCTCCAGCGGCGTGACGGTCCAGCCCTCAGCCGACAGGAAGGGCAGGAAGGGCAGGAAGTTGATTTCGGATGTTGCCGCACCATGCGGCGCCTGCGCCAGGAAGGCGTCCCAGGCGGATTTCAGGCCCGCCGTGCCCAGCAGAAAAGTGCCGACATCGGAATAGCCGTTCGGCGCAGTGGCATCGCCTTCGCGGGTTTGCAGCACCTTGGTCAGGCGTGGGCCGTCGAAAACATATTCGACATACGGCACGGCCATGCGGGTAAGCGGCAGCACGGCATGGCGCTCTGGTGAAGCCAGAGCCGCCAGCGTGCGCGTCAGGGTGTCGCTGGAAACGAACACCTGATCGCCCCACACTATCAGCATCGCGTCATACTTCGACCAGACATCATGGCCGCGGAAGATGGCGTCGCCCATGCCGGTGGGTGCGGGCTGGATGCTGAT
>JACCXK010000068.1 GCA_013697055.1 Alphaproteobacteria bacterium | reverse complement strand
GCCCCACAGAATATAATCGATCCGGACGTCCGCCCAGATAACCTCGCCCTCTGCCGATGCCACGGGCACGGCGTCGAAACTGGTCTCAAAATCGGTGATCTTCGCGGTTGATGGTTTAGGCGCCATGGCAATCTCCGGTTTCCCTGAAAACGCGGAAAAGCGCATTCAGGTCCGCTGAACCTGACGATTGGGGAACTGTACTGATCTCACCGGCTAATGGGACGACCAAGCAAGGGAATAATGCCCGTCGTCCTGCTCGACACAGACCACAACGTCATCGCCGCGGCTGTGGGTGTGTCGGGCTTCGCGGATTGCCAGATCGATTGCTTCGCCCTGAGTATGGCTGTGGCCGATGACCTTGCCCTCTTGGTCAACCACATCCCAGCGGCCCTGGGCTTCATTGTGATCGACATGAAAGGCGTGGTCGGAACAAGTCTTGATTGCTGGTTTGGCCATGATCAACGCCTGCTGGATGCCTTCACACAACCCTTCCCGACTCCTTGGGTTCCCATGCCACTAGGAACGAATCAGTTGAGCGTCAGAATAGGCCTGTCGGATCGCTAACGGTGGGCTTGGCACGCTTCACTTTTGACGCCGCGCGCTCCTCCTTCGACATCTTCCAATTGATGCCTTCGACAGTCTTCAGACAGGCTTTGGCTTCGTCGGGCGAGCTGCCATTTTCGCCGAGCCAGGTTGCCCAATCGTCTTTCGCGAGAAAGGCAGGCATGCGGTCGGATTCCGCGTGCTCGGTGGTGAGGGTTCGGATCAGCGCATTGGCAGGCACCGTCACCATGACGCAAGCGCGCAAGCGTTGCGACAAATCAGCGATAGCAAATTGATCGAACAGGAACGCAATCGCACCCGCCGGCTCATCGCCTAGCATGATTGTGTATTGCTCTGTAACTTTGGGCGAAATCTGTTTGCCTTCATTGAAGGTCTTGACCAGCACGATCCCCCGCTGATCTTTTTGAAAGGCCGCTGCGAAAGTCGGCTTGCTGTCGATGGTTTCAGACCGGGCATGGATGGGGTCGGGAGCACGCCAGTTTCCACGGCGGGGATATCCCCAGCGCATGGGGATGACGCGCCGCTTGCCCACTTCGCGATCGAAGACGATCACGGCAAGGTCGCTCATCACGCGGAAGCCCACCTGGCGGTCATTGTCGCCGCCGTCTCCGGCGGTCGCGCTGAACGCCTCGGCGAAATCGACGACCTCCGACCAGGAGGCCAGCCAACGGCCAGTACGACCCGCTGGCGGGTGACGGCCCTGCCCTCGTCACCTCTCTCGATGCCAGGGGGGGGACGGCCGCGATGGCTGGTGGAGTTAATCCGGGCGCGCGCGGGGGAATGCGCGGATTTTGAGGTTGAGGCCTGTGACGAAGAGGGTCGTATCGCTATTCCTGCCAAGTTGGTCCACCGACCGGCTGCGGCGATCGATGGGAAAGAACGCGCCATCGCTTGATACCCCGCTGGTCTTGATCGGTCAGGAGGGGCGGCGGCGAGTGGTGCTGGCGGCCGATCAAGCCGCCCGCCGCGCAGGGCTGGCGACCTTCAAGTTTACGGGCGGTGTCTCGGCCTTCGGCGAGAAGCTGGTGCGTGGCATGATGGAGCGCGGCTACGACGAGGAGTTCGCCCGCAAGACCTTTAGCCAGTTGGAGGGCTTCGGCTCCTATGGCTTTCCTGAAAGCCATGCTGCCAGCTTCGCATTAGTCGCCTATGCGTCTTCCTGGCTGAAGTGCTGGCATCCAGATGTATTCTGCGCCGCCCTCATCAATGCCCAGCCGATGGGGTTTTACGAACCGGCCCAGATCGTGCGCGACGCCATCGAGCATGGCGTTGAGATCCGCCCGGTGGATATCAACACCTCGCGCTATGACTGTACCCTGGAACCTGCCGCCGCTGAGGGACGGTTTGCCGTCCGATTAGGGTTCCGCCTCGTGCTGGGCATGAAAGACGCAGAGGCCGCAGCCCTCGTCTCCGGCCGCGC
The DNA here is from genome assembly GCA_013697055.1 of Alphaproteobacteria bacterium. GTDB lineage: Bacteria > Pseudomonadota > Alphaproteobacteria > Micropepsales > Micropepsaceae > Rhizomicrobium. The sequence goes on along the minus strand of JACCXK010000068.1, from coordinate 15,120 downwards.
CGGCGTCCCATTTGAAGATGTCGAAGACGTCTGGCGCCGCAGCGGCGTGCATGTCTCTACGTTGGTCCGCCTGGCTGAAGCCGATGCTTCCCCCAGCAGAATGGCATGTCGCCCGTACAGTCGTGCTGGTTCGAGATAACAGAACCTGCGCCTATTGCAGCGCCGAAGGCGCCTGCCATGTCGACCATATTGTCGCCGTGTCCCGAGGAGGCTCAAACGCATTTGAGAATTTGACGACCTCTTGTGGCCCATGCAATCAGTCGAAGGGACCAAAACCCTTAGTAGACTGGAAAGCCTCAAAAATGCTGGACATCAATACTGCCACGGCCGAGGAAATCGACAGCGTGGCCGCCTTGAAAGGGCACGGATACGAAATCGCGCGGTATCGCGCAGAGCGTGGGGGATTTCGAGAATTACGGCAGCTCGACGAAGTCCCAGGCCTGGCGGGCAAGACTGCAGGGATCGAAGAGTTCGTTCGGATCGGAAAGTAGAGTTGTTCGGACCGATGCCGTTAGGGCGCCCATATGGTTGAGAACGTCCCATCATCCTGCTGAACGCATGCAATCACATCGAGCCTCTTGCCATGGCCTGTGGCAGGATGCCTCTCGAAAGTTCAATGCTTTGGGAAGATGCTCTGTTTGGATTGGGCGCCCTGCGGAGAGATTCTACCTGACATGGCAATTCTGACCATCAAGCATGTGACGCGCTATCGCTATGCGAAACCAGTTTGGTTTGGCGAACATCAGATGATGTTCCGCCCGCGTGAAAGCTTCGACCAGCATGTTCTTTCAAGCGACCTCAAAATTACGCCTGAGCCGGCCTACCTTCGCTATCGCCACGACGTCTTCGGCAATTGCATCGGAATTGCGCGTTTTAGTGGGAAGGCAAAAGAGCTTGTTTTCGAAAGCACGAATACCCTTGAGCACTCGCCGGAATTGGCGCTTGACCAGCCCACATCTCCCGATGGCGGTATGAACTCGTACCCTTTCGCTTACACGGCTCAAGACCTTCCAGACGTTTATAGCTCAATGCTCAGGGCCAATTCCGACACAAGTGGGCAACTGGACAGCTGGAGCCGGCAATTTCTTCAGAATCTGCCCAAAATCGATGCAATGAATATCCTGACTGCGATGACACGGGGGATACATAAAGACTTCAAATACATTCACCGCGCCTACGGACCGCCCCAGGCGCCGGTGCATACCCTGCGCACAGGTACAGGCACTTGCAGAGATTTTGCCGTGTTGATGATGGAGGCTGCGCGTGGGCTTGGCCTAGCGGTGCGTTTCGTGTCTGGTTACCTTCACATCCCGGCAACAGGCGGCACCTTGCCGCGGCTTGGGGGCGGGAACACCCACGCCTGGGTCCGCGTTTTCTTCCCGAACGGTGGATGGGTGGAATTTGACCCCACAAACGGGCTGGTCGGGAACAAAGACCTAATTCGGGTAGCAGTAGTCAGAGATCCTCGTCAGGCCATCCCTCTTTGCGGCGCTTGGGAAGGCGATGCCGGTGACTATCTCGGTATGGATGTGGAAGTGGATGTGCAAGACACCGGCAAGCCGTTTGCGGTGGTGCGATAAGATGGTGCGAGTCAGGTGTTTATCAAGGGCGGCTTCAATCTAGCTTTCGATTGTAATGATTATACGCCCATGCTGCTTATGGTGCACATTCGGCCAGAACGCGCAGTCGACCTCGTAGGGCAAGAAAGCCTCACTCTACTTCCCCAAGTACCATATGCTACATACACGGACAGCTTCGGCAACGTGTGCACACGCTTGATCGCTCCCCCAGGCCGCCTATCGCTTTGGAACAGATTTGAGATAACCGATAGCGGATCGCCTGAGCGGTTGCCTATCGGTGCATACCAGCACCCAGTCGCTGAACTTCCGAATGAGGTTTTGATTTATCTGCTGGGAAGCAGGTACTGCGACACCCAAAAGCTGGCAGCTTTTGCATGGGCGCAATTTGCGCACTATGCGGAGGGTTGGCCGCGCGTTGAAGCCATTCTGCAATATACCCATGACAGAATTCAATTCAGCTATCCCAATGCCCGTGCAGATCGCACTGCTTGGGACGCTCACTATGAAGGCATTGGCGTTTGCCGCGATTATGCGCATCTGGCGATCACACTTTGCCGCTGCATGAACATCCCGGCCCGATACTGCACCGGTTACCTCGGCGACATTGGAGTGCCCAAAGACCCCGCACCCATGGATTTCAGCGCATGGTTTGAGGTCTATCTTGGCGGCAACTGGCATCCGATGGATGCCCGTCACAATGTGCCTCGCATCGGCAGAATCGTCATGGCCAAGGGACGCGATGCCACTGACGCGGCCATCAGCACGGCCTTTGGCTACGCCAACCTTTCCGAATTTACAGTCATTACGGAAGAAGTGATCTAAGTGGTTTGTTTTGCGGGTGGGTCATGGTTTTGCGAAGTCATCCGAAAAGTCAATGTCGCGCGGCTTCACGATCATGCTTTCGTCGCAGATGGCTTGGCTCCCCACGGGAGATTGAAGGCTTGGCGTCGTAAGTGACGCTCTTTACCCGACCGCCCCTATGCGTCGGGTCGTTGGAGCGCAGCCAAAGAGAACTTGACGCTCAGACGGACACCCGTTGACGGATATTCCAGCTTCACTACGCCACCAGAGTGCTGGCTAAAACTATGCTCTATCAAACGAGAACCAAAACCCCGCTTAACCGGAGGCACAGGCACCGGACCGCCTGTTTCTTCCCATCGAAACCAGAGCTGTGTCTCCGCTTCTTCGAGAATCTCCCATAAGACCGAAACCCTGCCTTCTGGAACCGATAGAGCGCCGTATTTAACTGCATTGGTACACATTTCATGCAGTACCAGCGCAAAAGCGAGAGCTGCCTTAGGGCCTATGGTTACATCGGGACCTGCAAAGTGAAATCTCAATGGGTCGCCATTGCCATGCAAACTCGCCGCCCCTGCGATGAGTTCACGCAAACTGGCAGTCGTCCAGCTGCCATGCATTAAGACATCCTGCGCCTTAGAAAGAGCCATCAATCGTGCGTTAAACGCTTCCCGCGCCGTCGCAAACGGAATTTCGTCGCGCAGGGTTTGGGTGGAAATCGCCTGCACTACCGCGAGAGTGTTTTTTACCCGATGTGCAAGTTCCTGAGTCAACAATGTTTGGCGCTCTTCTGCCAGGCGACGTTCAGTCTGATCACGGATAATTTTGACGAACCCCTGAACTACGCCGGCTTCGTCTTTTAGCGGCATCATCTCGCCACTCGCCCAAAAGCGGCTATTGTCCTTTTTTAGGTGCCAGCGCTCATCGCTCGCTCGCCCGTTTTGGATAGACGACTGCATCTCGCCCTGAGGTCTACCCGCCTGTCGGTCTTCCGGTGTGAAGAATATTGCAGCCGGCTGACCCAGCATCTCTTCCTCAGTCCAGCCCATTAGCAGGCTCGCGCCCTTATTCCAGATCATGACCAGGCCATCGAGGTCCAGCCCGATAATGGCGTAGTCTGTCGCGCTTTCGAGCAGCATCTCCAGAAAGCGGTGACGGAGGGTTGGAACTTGCTCCTGCTTGAACCACGGCATAGTCAGTTCCCGATTTGCGGCGTCTGATCGGATATCCCGGTATTCCCCTTCACGCAAGTTCATTACAGCAGCTGACAAACTCAACCTGGCCAATGGTAAATCGGGAGAAGGATGCTTTTATCGCCCTGACATGGTTATTCGCCTAACCCCGATGGTCGTAAAGTCTAGGTAAGGGAGGGGTCCATGTCGTAACCATGGTGGAGCTCTCGGGTGCCATGCGCGTTTTAAATCAATGCGCGCGGCGTCCGAAACCACCGCTAGGGCGAGATTCATGACGAGCAAAGGCGTGGGCCGAGACACGGATGATATTTGGAAAACTTCTCGGTACGTCAGTCCGCGGTATAGATTTGGAAACTGATAGATGTCTCTCAAAGCTTTAGGCTGGGACGCGCGATGGCAAGAGAAGTTTGGGGCCTACCGGGGCGACAGGCTTGTGCCTGCACGCGTCGTCGCGGAGCACCGAAGTCACTATAGAATCGCAACTGAAGAGACAGAAATTTCCGCGGGCACAACCGGACGACTGCGTAACACGTCGGACCAGCGTACAGACTTGCCTGGCGTTGGAGATTTCGTAGCGGCGGACCTTTCCGAGCGAGATAGCCCAGCGACGATAGAGGCAGTTTTACCCCGGACGAGTGCATTAATTCGCAAAGCATCGGGAAAGCCCGAACCCCAGCTTTTGGCTGCGAATGTCGATGTCGTGTTTATCGTCACCTCAATGGGTGGCGATTTCAATCTGCCGCGCATGAAGCGTTATCATGCGCTGGTGCGACAGAGCGGTGCCGCTCCCGTGGTCCTGGTGAACAAGTCGGATCTGGAAAACAATGTTGTCGAATTGGCCAGCGAGATCGAGGGACTCGGTCATGATATGCCCGTTCATGTGATCAGCGCGCGCGTTCGGGAAAGCGTCCAGGTTCTAGAACAGTATTTCGCGGGTTATCGCACGGTCGCGCTCATTGGTTCTTCCGGGGTGGGCAAATCAACGTTGACCAACCAGTTGCTCGGTCGCGATGCGCAGGCAACACAGGAAGTTCGCGATTATGATGGTCGCGGCCGTCACACGACAACCAGTCGTCAGCTACTCGTCCGGTCGCAAGGCGGGGCAATTATCGACACTCCTGGCCTGAGGGGTCTGGAAACCTTGGACGCCACGGAAGCCCACGCGGGTGCTTTCGACGATATCGAAGGCTTGGCATTGCAATGCCGGTTTCGTAATTGCCGGCACGACACCGAGCCGGATTGCGCGGTTCGCGCCGCTGTCGCGCGGGGCGACCTCGAGGTCGCACGCTTATCCGGCTATATCCAACAGGCAGGCGCTCATTGATTACGCGAACGCGACAAGGAATTTCGCTTGCCACGTAGGCCCGCTCGAGACTTCCGATCGTTGGGAACTGCAGCGGTGGTGCGGTCATTACATACTTCCAATGTGCTACCTTTACCTGAGTAGAAGATCATGGAACTCAAAGCTGTCATTCTGATCGTCGATGACGAGCCGCTGCTGCGCATGGCTGGTACGGCTATGGTCGAAGACGCAGGATTTGAAGCTGTTGAAGCGGGCAGCGCGGACGAAGCTATTCAGATTCTAGAGGGGCGGGACGACATTCGCCTGCTATTCACCGATATCGACATGCCGCAAAGCTCTCATAATGGCCTTAGGTTGGCAGCTGCGGTCAGGGAACGTTGGCCGCCGATCGCAATTATAATTGTTTCGGGGCATCAGGCTCCTTTGCATGAGGACCTGCCAGATGGCAGTGTGTTCTACGCAAAGCCTTATCCTGAAAGCATCGTTATCGCGCAGATGCGCAGCATGTTGCAGGCAGCCTAAGGCTATAGAGGTCCAGCCGCCGGGACTGCTCATCTTTTAGCCAAATTGCGGAACTTCTGAACGCCCGAATTGTTACTCCGGTGACTAAACCCGGAGGAAAACCATGCGCCTATTGTTCACGTCGCTCGTTGCGGCAACCCTTTTATCGTCTGCAGCTTACGCTCAAACCCCGGCCCAAACGCAACACGACAAGAACGAGATCGATGGCTTCAGCATCCCTGGCACAGCGGCCCTGCGCGCCGGCAAGGAAGAGCATGGTGCTGCAAGGCGCCACATCCTCGTCCCGAAGAAAACCTGTGAGACATCTGACTGACTTACAGCGTGTGAGCCTTGATCAGCGCCCAAGCCTGACGGCCCACCGCAAGCCCTAATTCAGCGACCGCCTCCGGCGTCACGCGTGACACAATGGTGCCGGCCTGCGTCTGAAGCTCTACCAGACGGCTGTTCGCGCTTTCTACTTCGATGGCGCGAATTTCTCCCTGAAAGATATTTCGTGCGGAGATGGCGCCGGGCGGCTCCGACGCCAGCAAAACCTGATCGGCGCGCAGCCAAAGCGAGCGCGCATTTGCGTCTTGCAGGGATCGCAAGTCCGACGCTGCCAGGGCCGTACCCTCATCACGTGAATCCAGCAACGCGGTGAAGGCAGGACTTCGAGTGGCGGTACGAAATTCACCCGATGCCACCACCGCGCCGTCCTTCAGCGCGACAAGATGGGAAGCCAACGCAGCGGCATCGTCGATGTTGTGCGTCACCACCATCATGGGCAGGCGCCAGGTGCGATGCATTTTCAGCAGAACCGCGATGAAAGATCGCCGGCGCACGCCATCCAGGGCGGCGAAGGGTTCGTCTAGCAGCAGAAATTCCGGCGACGACAGAAGGGCGCGGGCCAGGGCCACGCGGCTTTTCTCGCCGCCGGACAGATGGCCCACCGGCCGGTCCAGGATCGCCGACAGGTCAAAGAATTCCGCGGCATCGCCAAGGTTTAGCGCACCCCGTGGCGCCCGGCACTGGGCATAGGCCAGGTTTTGGCGCGCGGTGAGATGCGGAAACAGCCGCGCATCCTGGAACACCAGGCCTACCCCCCGGCGGTGGGGCGCAACATCATCGAGTTTGCGGTCGCCCAGCGCTATAGAGCCTCGATCGTAACGCTTCAGTCCTGCCAGCACAGACAGCAAGGTGGACTTTCCGCTGCCCGACGGCCCGAACAGGACGGTAATTCCGTCACCCGGCGCGGCGAAGCGCGCGCTGAGAGTGAACGCGCCCTGGCGCAACATGACATTGGCCTGCAGCGCGCTCATCCGGCCAGCCGCCGCGCAGCCCAGCGCTGCAGGATGGCAGCCGCCGCCAGCCCCAGCATCGCCAGGACGATGGACAGCACCGCCAGCCGCATCGCCTCTGCTTCGCCGCCCGGCTGCTGCAAGACCGCATAGATCGCCAGCGGCAGGGTCTGGGTCCGGCCCGGGATATTGGCTGCGAAAGTGATCACCGCACCGAACTCGCCCAGCGCCGTGGCGAAGGCCATCACGGCGCCGGCCAGGATGCCGGGACCGGCCAGCGGCAGGGCGATGGTGACAAAGCGGTCCAGCGGCCCGGCGCGCAACATGGCGGCGGCTTCGAACAGGTTCCGGTCTGCCGCTTCAAACGACAGCCGTATGCTGCGAACAAAAACCGGGAAAATCATCACGGCGGTGGCAAGCGCCGCACCGGCGGCGGTGAAAGCCAGGTGAATGCCCGCCACCTGTTCGAGCCATGCCCCGACCGGACCGCGGCGGCCCAGCAGCAACAACAACAGAAAGCCGATCAGCACAGGCGGCAGGATGATCGGCAGATGCACCAGCCCGTCCAGCGCAAGCCTTCCCGGAAAACGCCGCGACAGAAAAAAGGCACACGCCACCGCCAGCGGCAGCACCCCAGCCACCGCCCATAACGCGACCTTGAAACTCGTCGCCAGGATTTGCGCTTCCACCGCCGAGATCACAGGCCACCGATCGGCAGTACGTCCACCAGCGCGCCTTCCGGCAGCGCCGCCGCATCGGGCGCCATGCGGATCAGCGCATTGGCCGCGGCAAAGACGGAAATCAGCGAGGAATCCTGGTCTTCAAAGCTGCGGACCGTCAGCTGTCCGTCGGCATCCACGTCCATGAACCCCCGCAGATAATGTTCGCGCGGACCGTTGGACGGCATCGCACGGGTCAGCTGCGCCCGGCGGAAGGTGACACAGGCCGCGGCATCGCGGCCCAACATTGCCTCGATCAATGGGCGGAGGAATAGATACGAGCAAGCAAGGGCCGAAGACGGATTGCCGGGGAGGCCCAGCACCGGACCGTGGGGCGTAACGCCGAACCAGGTCGGTTTTCCGGGACGCACCGCCACTTTCTCAACCGCCAATTCAAGGCCAAGCCGCATCAGGGCGGGGCGGGCGTGATCGTGATCGCCAACCGAGGCCCCGCCGATGACGACCAGAAGATCGCTGTTGCGCAGTCCCTGCTCCGCAGCCCGCGCAATAACCGCGGGATCGTCTCGCGCAACATCCAGGCGCCGTGCGACCCCGCCCCAGGCGCGAACAAGGCTGGCGACGCCATATGCGGCGGAATCGAAAATCTGATACGGACCTGGCGCCGTTCCGGGCGCCGCCAGTTCATCGCCGCTGCACAGGATGGCTATGCGCGGACGGCGGATAACGGACAACACCGCCATGCCTGCTGCAGCGGCCAATGATACCGCTACGCCGTCGAGCAACCGCCCTGGCGGCAACAATGCGGCGTCGGCGGAAAAATCGCCACCGCGCGGTCGAATATTTTTTCCCGGCGCCACAGCCGGAACAATCACAACTTCGCCCTCGCGTTTTACATCTTCCTGAATGGCCACGGTATCGGCGCCCTGCGGCATGGCGGCGCCGGTCGAGGTCCGGACAGCGCCGCCGGGTTCGCAGCGGCCTGCAAAACCCCTGCCGGCCGCAGATTCGCCGATCACGCGCAATGTCCCAGGCGCGTCCACACTGCGAAGTGCATAGCCATCCATCGCCGACACGGCGAAAGGCGGCTGGTCGCGCACCGCCGTAACGGCGCCGGCCAGCACGCGCCCCAGGGCGTCATCAAGATCCACGGCTTCCGCCGCAAGCGGTCCGATCGCCGAAAGCATCGCAGCGCGCGCGTTATCGACACGCATCGGACGCGCGCGTTCGGTTCCGGTCTTGGCAGGCGCAGGACTGTGTGACACGTTCTTTCCAGTCGCATTGCGCGACATGGAAACGCTAGTGCGCGAGGATCGCCTTGTCCACCAATCGCCGCATGGCATTTCTGGCAGCCCTGGCGCTGTTCGTGCAGCCGTGCGCTGCCATCGCCCAGCCGCCTGTCACCGTCACGGTATTCGCCGCCGCCTCGCTCACCGACAGCCTCAAGGCCGTGGCCGACGCGTACAAGGCCGGAACGGGTGTCACCGTCACCCTGTCGTTCGGGGCGTCATCGACCCTGGCGCGCCAGATTGATCAGGGCGCCCAGGCGGACATCTTCATGTCGGCCGATACCGACTGGATGGATTTCCTGCAAAAAGGCGGACACATCGCCGAGGGCACCCGCAAGGATCTGCTGGGCAACCAGCTGGTGTTGATCGCGGCCTCCGACAGCAAGACCGCTCCCAACATTGTGCCCCATTTCGATTTGGCCGGGACGTTGGGGAACGGGCGCCTCGCGCTGGCCGATCCCGCCTCGGTACCGGCAGGCAAATACGCCAAGGCGGCGCTCACCAGCCTGGGCGTATGGGACAGCATTGCGTCCAAGGTGGCGCCGGCGGAAAATGTGCGGGTGGCGCTGGAATATGTCGCGCGCGGCGAAGCACCGTTCGGCGTGGTCTATGCAACGGATGCGAAAGTCGCGCCTTCGGTAAGGATTGTGGGCACTTTCCCCGAGAACAGCCACGCACCGATCGTCTATCCCGTGGCGCTGACCAGGACTGCGTCGCCGGCGGCAAAGCAATTCCTGACATTCCTGAGTGGCGCAAGCGCCCGGACCATATTCCAACGAGCGGGTTTCACCACCCGCTAGCCCGGCCGGCGATAATGCCCCGATGCGCCGCCGGTTTTTTCCAGCAGGGCAATGCCCTCGATCACCATGGCGCGGTCCGACCCCTTGAGCATGTCGTAGATCGTCAGGCAGGCGACGGATACCGCGATCAGTGCTTCCATTTCCACGCCGGTCTGACCGCTGGTTCTGGCGCGGGCCGTGACCACAAGCGCGCTGCCGGCTTCGTCTTCCGCAATATCCACCTTCACGCTGCTGAGTGCGACCTGGTGACATAGCGGAAGCAATTCGGATGTGCGCTTGGCGGCCATGATGCCGGCAATTTCTGCGGCGGCGCGCACGCTGCCTTTTTTCGTGTCTCCCGCCACCGCCTGTTTCAAGGTTTGCGCCGCCATGCGCACCCGCCCTTCAGCAACCGCCTCACGCGCCGTCACGGGCTTGCCTCCGACATCCACCATGCGGGCCTGACCAGTGCTGTCCAGATGCGTGAGATCGCTTGCCATTCAAGTCTCCTGGAAGCGCGCGATCAGTTCCGCCAGATTGCAGGGCCGGTGGCGGCTGTCGAGCTGCCAGCGGATAACCCGGTCCCAGCCATCCTTGCAGGCGCCATTCGATCCCGGCAGGCAGAAGATCAGCGTGCCCTTGGCCAGCCCCGCACAGGCGCGGCTTTGCATGGTGGAAAGGCCCACGGTCTGGAAACTTGTCATGTGCCAGACGGTTTCGAAACCTTCTATGGCCTTGTCGAACAGGGGACGCACCGCTTCGGGCGTCACATCGCGCCCTGTCAGGCCGGTGCCGCCGGTGGAGATCACGACATCAATAGCCGCATCGCCGATCCAGGCCTTCATTTGCATCTGGATTTCCGCCACATCGTCTTTCACCATGGCGCGGCCGGCCAACGCATGGCCGCTCGCCGTCACCCGATCGGCCAGCAATTTGCCCGAGGTGTCGCTTTCCTCGTCGCGGGTGTCCGAAACCGTCAACACGGCTATGGAAAGCGGCCGAAAGGTGATGGTTTCGTCCAGCCGGCCGCCGCCGGGCGGCTTTGCCGTATCGTTCAAAGCCGTTTTCCTTCCGCTTCGGCGCGGCGCGCCAGGTCCTCGGCCCGCGGCTCGATCCAGCGCGCGCCGTCCGGGCCCGTTTCCCTTTTCCACAAAGGCGCGTCCGTCTTGAGATAATCCATCAACACGCGCACTGCATCAAAAGCATTGGCGCGGTGACGCGACAATGCCGCCACCAGCACGATGGCCTCACCCGGCAGAATATCCCCCACCCGATGCACCACCAGCAGGTCGGGACAATCAAACCGCGCGGCAACGTCCTGGGCCAGCCGCGTGACTTCCTTCTCTGTAAAACCGGCATAATGATCGATATGGAGCCCGCGTACCGCCGGGCTTTCGCCCCGGCACAGGCCGACAAAGCTGACCAGCGCGCCCATCTCCGACCGGCCGGCAGAAAATGCGGCTTCCTCGTGCTGAGGATCGAATGGCAGCTCTGTCAGGCGGACCTGCATTCAGCCCCCGCTCATCGGCGGCAGGAAGGCAATCTCGTCGGCTTCGCAGATGCGCCGTGAAAAATCCCGCACCACCGACTGGTTGACAATAACCTGCGTCTGGGTGGCGGCCATCGCATGGCCCAAAGCCGGATCGCGGCGGACGATCCAGTCCTTCAACTCCGCCAGTGTGCCGACATCAGCAGGCAAAGCCACCTCTGCATTGTCGCGCGCCAGCCCGCGAAACTTTCCCAGGAAAACCAGCTTGACCATCTAGCCTCCCGTCACCGACATGTGACGCGCGACGGCGGGCAGCGCGCCGCGCACGGGCACCATAAAATCATGCGACTTCGGCTTGGCGTCCAAGGCAAGGTCAATGGCAGCATCCAGCAGGCCGTCGTCAACAGAGCGGCGCAAGGGGTCACGCAGATCCACCGCCGCATCCTGGCCCAGGCACATGTAGAGCGTGCCGGTGCAGGTCACCCGCACCCGGTTGCAGCTTTCGCAGAAATTGTGGCTGAGGGGCGTGATGAACCCCAGCTTGCCGCCGGTCTCGGCCACGCGAACATACCGCGCAGGGCCACCGCTTCGTTCCGGCAAATCGGTCAAGGACCAATAGGCGGACAGTTCACGACGTACGGATGCCAGGGACAGGAACTGGTCGCTGCGTTCCTCGCCCACCGCGCCCAGCGGCATCGTCTCGATCAGTGTCAAGTCCATGCCGCCGCGATGCGCCCATTGGATCAGGGCAGGCAGCTCGGCGGCATTGTCGTGTTTCAGCGCGACGGTATTGATCTTGACCCGCAGTCCCGCATCCAGCGCCGCGGAAATGCCATCCAGAACCTGGTGCAGGACGTCGCCGCGCGCGATGCGGGCAAATGTGGCGCGGTCCAGGCTGTCGAGCGAGACATTGATGCGGCGGACTCCGGCTTTGGCCAGGCCAACAGAAAATTCCCGCAGGCGCACGCCGTTGGTGGTGAGGGTGAGATCGTCGAGGGCGCCGGTTTCCAAATGCCGCGACAGGCCGCGCACCAGATCCATCACGCCACGGCGCATCAGGGGCTCGCCGCCGGTCAGGCGCAGGTGACGCACGCCGCGCCGCACAAAAGCGGTGCAGAGGCGATCAAGTTCCTCCAGGGACAGAAGCTCCGCCTTGGGCAGAAATTCCATATCCTCGCTCATGCAATAGATGCAGCGCAGGTTGCAGCGATCGGTCAGGGAAACGCGCACATAGTCCACCCTTCGGCCAAAACGGTCGATCAGGCGCGGCTGGTCCGAGGAGGCGTGATGCATCGTGTCTCCTCTATAGGCGATTAGTCCCTCATGAAAAAGGCGGCTGATCGCAAACCCGCTTTTTCCCGCGCCGGGACGGATTGCCGCTGCGCGGTTCCAGCCATTTCCGGCTCCTGCGCGCCTGTCTATAGTCAGGGCATGTCCCTCACCATCCTTCTGATTGACACCGAGGAGGAACGCGCGCGGGCGCTTGAGGAGAAACTGTGTGAATCCGGATTTGCGCGGGTGCTCCGGGCGCAAGGCCCGGATCTGGCCACCATCGTCGAGCGCGAACGCCCCGATCTCGTCATCATCGACATGGCCCTTCCCGACCGCGACACCCTGGAGGATATCCGCGCCATCTCGGCCGGCCGGCCTATCGTGATGTTCGCGGGAACCGACGATCCTGCCTTTGCCCGTGAGGCCATCGCCGCGGGGGTCTGTTCCTACAATCTTTCCGGGGTCGCGCTGGCGGATGCCCGGCCCATCATGGCTTCCGCCATTGCCCTGTTTCAGCGTTACCGGCACGTCGAAACCGAACTCGCCGCCGCCAAGGCTTTGCTGGAGGAGCGGCGCCAGCTCGAGCGGGCCAAGGCCATCCTGATGAAGGACAAGCGCATGACGGAGCCCGAAGCCTATCGCTGGCTTCAGAAGAAGGCGATGAACGAAAGCCGCAAGCTGTCCCAGATTGTCGAGGATTTCGTCAGGGCGCATCAGGACGCCCGGCGGGAGGTCAAGCCATGAGCGATGTTGTGAGTCTGGGGCCGCGCAAATCCGAGCCCAAGTTGCGTATCGGCATTCTGCGGCTGACCGATTCCGCCCCCGTCATCGCGGCGCAGGAATTCGGCTATTTCGCCGATGAAGGGGTGGATGCGGAACTGATCACCGAGCCGTCCTGGGCCAACATCGCCGACAAGCTGTCCTACGGTTTTCTGGACGCCGCAGTGATCGTGCCGCCCCTGGCCTTCGCAGTCGAACTGGGGCTGCGCGGCCTCAGCCAGCCGCTGATCGTGCCTTGCGGCATCTCGATGGGCGGCAACACCGTCACCTTGGAACGGGAACTGGCGGCGCGGGTTCGCGCCGCGGCCCAAAGCCTGTCCATGCCGCAGGCGCTGGCCGCTCAGATCCAGAAGCGCGACGCACCGCTGCCGCTGGGAATCGTGCATGCCTATTCCACCCACAACCTGCTTTTGCGCTACTGGCTGGCCAGCGGCGGCATCGACATTGCACGCGACGTGAAATTCACGGTGGTGCCGCCCGCGCGGGCGGTGGAAGCGCTGGCGTCGGGCCAGATCGCCGGGTTTTGCGCCGGGGCGCCATGGGGCGAAGTGGCAGCGCGTGCCGGCGTGGGCATGACGGTCGCCACCTCCAACGATATCTGGCGCAACGCACCGGAAAAAGCCTTTGCCGTGCGCGCACGCTGGGCCGACGACAATCCCGAGGCGCTGAGAGGCGCGATCCGCGCCCTTTTGCGCGCGGCCCAATTCTGCGACGCGCCGGAAAATGCGTCCTACAGCGCGGCACTGTTGTCCCGGCACAAATACCTGGACACCGACAGCCACGCCATTCTGGCTTCCCTGCCGGGCGGCGCGGTCACGTCACAGAATCTTTCGCGCTTCTGGCGTCACGCCGCCACCTTTCCCTGGCGCAGCCATGCCCGGTGGTTCCTGCAGCAAATGGCCCGCTGGGACTTGGTCGAAACGGGCCTGGATCACGCGGCGCTGGCGGCGCGGGTCTACCGGCCCGACATCTATCGCGACGTGGCCGCTGCGATGGGACTGGATGTGCCACTGGCCGACAGCAAGGCCGAAGGTGCGCACGGCAAAGCCTGGACGCTCGACGCCCGTCCGCGGCCAATTGTGATGGGTCCAGACCTTTTCTGCGATGGCGCGGTCTTTCCGGTCGAAAAAGCCCCCGCCGCCTATTAGATTGGCACGATGCACAATTATTAGTCGATCAGCAAGCTTTGGGGACGCATTACCCCAGTATTTCCGCGTTTCTTCTTCGGATTTTTGCTGATTTCTGATTTTTTGCACTTGCGAAATAGCGGTAATTGCGTTGCCATGACCCTGTCTTGGGGCGAGTCCCAGACAGGCCCAAGGGCGGGCCGTCGCGTGGAGCGATTTTCGAAAACCCGCGGGCCAATGGCGGTTCGCATGTGGCGCTGATGGCGCCCAGCGAGCCATGCGATGAAAACCGCCTTCCTGAAGTCCGGGCACCTTCCCACCCTCGTCTCCTGCTTTCTGTATTTCGATCTCAGCTTCGCCGTTTGGGTCCTCTTGGGACCGTTGGCGGTGCTGATCGCGCCCGACTTGCACCTCAATGCCGGTGAAAAAGGCCTGATGGTTGCCGTGCCGGTCCTGGCGGGCGCCCTGCTGCGCTTCCTCAACGGGATTCTGGTCGGCCAGTGGAAACCGCGCAATGTCGGCCTGGTCATGCAGCTGGTGGTGATCACCGGTTTGCTGACCGCCTGGCTGGTGGGCATCCACAGCCTGCCGCAAGTGCTGATGCTGGGCGTGGTGCTGGGCGTGGCGGGCGCAAGCTTTGCGATCGCGTTGCCGATGGTGTCCTACTGGTATCCGCCGGAGCATCAGGGTACCGCCCTGGGCCTTGCCGGCGCCGGCAATTCCGGCACCGTCTTTGCTTCGCTGTTCGCACCGCTGCTGGCGGTGGCGCTGGGCTGGCGCAATGTGATCGGCCTGGCCGCGCTGCCGCTGATCGCCGTCTTCATCGTGTTCGTGATTTTCGCCAAGAACAGCCCTAACTGCCCGCCGAAGAAAAACATGGCCGATTATGCGCGCCTGCTGAAGCAGACCGACAGCTGGTGGCTGATGTTCTTCTACGCCGTCAGCTTCGGCGGCTTTGTCGGCCTGTCGTCCTTCCTGCCCATCTACTTCCATGACCAATACAAGCTGTCGCCCGTGACGGCAGGCTATTTCAC
>JACCXK010000234.1 GCA_013697055.1 Alphaproteobacteria bacterium | reverse complement strand
GCGCGAGACTGGCCGGTTCCGGCACATCCCTGCCGCCGCCAGACTGGTTGGTGCCGGTATAGATGTTGGCCAGGGTGCCGGGGAACGTGTCCGTATGCACGTCATAGAGCGTCTCGGAAAGGCCGTCCTGATCCAGGCCGATCCAGCCGACGAAAGCGCCCTGCGCATTGCCGCCGCCCTGGGTATTGTCCGGGCTGAACACCGACGAAATCGGGTTGCCGTTCAGCAGTGCCGAAAAGGAGACGTCGAAATTGCCGATAAAGGCACAAATGTTGTGATTGCTGGTGTCATTGGTGCCGCAATGGTGGCCCGCCGGGTCGTTCACATCGCCAGCCGGATGTGCGGGGTTGCCCAACAGATCGTCATAATCATACGAGAACAGGTTGATGCCATGTTGGCCGCTGAAGGTCAGAACACCGTCGCCCTGGGGCAGGTTGCTAAGGCTGGTGGCGCCTGAGCCCCAGATCAGTTGGTAGACTGTGTGCGCGGCGATATTGGGAAGGCCGATGGTCAAGGTCGCCGGATCTGGCGCGCCGGGCACGTAGATCGAGCCATTACCACCGCCGCCGGCCGCGTCCTGATAGCCCGTTAGGGCGATCTGCAAGTTTGTGAAAGCATTGTTGGTGGGATTGAGAATGAAGAGGTTGGGCGTGTCGAACGGCGCCGGGTTGCCATTATTGTTGTTGGCATAATTGGTAATGTTCGGATTGTTCACCGCCGTTACGCAGGCTGCCGCAGAGCATCGCTGGTCATAGGCGCCGATGATTGAGGCGACCAGTGTGTTGGCGTTTGCAGATTGACTAAATGTCAAAAGGGCTGCCGCAGCCGCACCACACAAAAGGCGGTTTTTCATGTTGAAACCCCATAGAGACCCAATGTTCTCGCGGCAAGCAAACTTTGGGCCAGCCATTGCGAATTTGGGCCAACCATTGCGAATCAAGTGCTTGATGGTTATCTCCACGTTGCAGGCATGTAATCTTGTAAAAGCGCCTTACAAAATTTTGAAATTTCGGCGCGGAATGCTCATCACCCCCGGCTCAACCCATATACTTGGCAATTCTCAAAACCAAACTCTGATATTGGAATCCGCTGGAGGCTGGTTTTTGACGCGCGTTGAATGGCAGGTTTAGCCATGGGCGGAAATTCTCCCGTGTCGGATCACGTCTCTGCAGAGCTGAAGAAAGCTGTCGGTCTGCATCAGCAGGGCAAATTGGTGGCTGCGGCGCGCCATTACCGGCTTGTACTGGAAATGGAGCCTCGCCAATTCGATGCACTCCATCTGCTGGGTGTCATAACAGCCCAGCAGGGCCAACTGGACGAAGCAATCGCACTTCTGGAAAAAGCGGTGCAGGAACAGCCCAATGCCGCCGAGGCGCTGAACAATCTTGGTATGGCACTGAACATGGCCAAGCGTCATGCCGCGGCGGTCGCGCCGCTGGAAAAGGCGATCGCCTTCAATCCCAACTATGCCGCCGCGTGCAACAATCTGGGCAACGCATATCACGCTCTTGGGCAGCATCAGGGTGCGATGACCTTGTTCCAGCGGGCCTGTGCCCTCAAGCCCGATTATGCCGAGGCACTCAGCAATCTTGGTGCGGCATTGCATTCGCAGGCGCGAGATGAGGAAGCAATCGCGGTGCTGAGCAAGGCCTTATCACTCAACTCTGGCATGGCCGAAGCACACGGCAATCTCGGTGCCGCGTTGATGGCGCGCAACCGTCCGCAGGAAGCGCTGGCCGCTTCGGTGCGTGCCACCTCCCTCGAACCGGGCAACGCCGTTGCCCAGGCGCAACTGGGTTCGGCGCAGTTGGCGATGGGGCATATGACTGAAGCGCGGGAAGCCTTCCAAACAGCCGTCGGTCTCGACCCTGACAATCCGTCCCATTATGCCAGTCTGGTCCGCTGCTACACGGTGGAACCGGGCGATACCTACCTGGCCGCCATGCAATCGCTCGAGCGGCGCATCGATACACTCACAGGTGACGGACCGATTGAATTGCATTTTGCGCTGGCGAAAAGTTACACCGACATCGCCGATCATGAGCGCGCTTTCCTGCACCTTTTGCGCGGCAATGCGCTCAAGCGCAGAACAATACAGTATGATGAAGCGTCGGCGCTGGGCTGGTTTGCCCGCATCCGCGCCACGTTTTCGGCCGATTTGATGCGGCAAAAGTCGGGGCTGGGCTTTCCCTCACAAGCCCCGATTTTCATTCTGGGAATGATGCGATCCGGATCGACCCTGGTCGAGCAGATTCTGGCCAGCCATCCACAGATCGCTGCTGCGGGAGAACGGCCGTATTTTCATGAAGCTTACAGCGGTCTGGGCCGCAGCTTCCGGCCGCCGTTGCATTATCCTGAGATGACACTTGGGCTTGACGCAGATCAGTTGAGAAGGATCGGCCAACGCTATGTCGAGTTGCTGGCGGCAACCGCATCCGGGGACCGGATCACCGACAAGATGCCGAGCAATTTCGCGACGGCGGGACTCATTCACCTTGCGTTGCCCAACGCCCGCATCATCCATACCCGCCGCAACCCAGTGGATACTTGTCTTTCCGCTTTTTCAAAGCACTTCAGCAATGAGCAGCCTTTTGCCTATGACCTGGGCGAATTGGGACGTTACTACCGTGCCTATGATTCACTGATGGACCATTGGCGCCAAGTGCTTCCCGACGGAACCATGCTCGAAGTTCAATATGAAGAACTGGTCGAGGATTTCGAGGCGCAGGCGCGCCATATTATCTCTCACTGCGGTCTGGAATGGGATGACGCATGTCTGTCCTTTCACACCACCAGCCGGCCGGTGCGGACAGCGAGTGCGGCCCAGGTACGCCAGCCGCTTTATCGAAGCTCTATCAAGCGCTGGCGCCCTGACGCGAAATTGCTGGAGCCTTTGCTGGCGGGTCTGGAAATAATTCCACGGGTCTTCGCTGACGGCGATCAGGTCGAGAATTGATTCTCGTCATGCCATTGGGCGCCGAAAGGAAAGGTGCCGATGACGACCGGGTGGCGGCTTTCCTAGGCTGCGGCGAATGTCCGCTTTTGGCGTAAAGCAGACATTCGTATCGCGGCATCACCGCCGAAAGACCGGGCGTAACAACCTCGGCCCTTTTGCCTTGACGGGTATTTTGCGTCTGCTGTTCGCAACTGCGAAACATTCTGCCAGTGGCAGGACGGTTAAATCCGTAGCAGGATCATCCCAGCCAAACCGGGGGACCGCCATGTTCACACGCCGTCACTTCATCGTCACCAGCACCGCGCTCACCGCGACACCAGCCTTCGCCGCCCTGGACGCCAAGGATGCCGACATCAAGTTCGGCACCACCGGCTCGATCTACGGCGTCTGGAACAAAAATGGCGACATGATCAAGTCTCAGGACATGCGCATGATGCTGTCGGATATACAGCATTATGGCCTGGAAGGCTTCGAGCCTTATTCCGACCAGGCCGCGCCCTGGTACAACAAGCCGCTGGAGCTGAAGACGCTGGCTGAGGAGTTCGGCCTCCAGATCGCCAGCGTCGGCGATCTGCCGATCAAACCGAGCACCCCGCCTGCCCCCAAGCCCGCGCCCGGTGCGCCGCCGAACTATTCATGGCTGGGCGGTGACGGCCAGAAGAAGTTGATCGCCGACATGGAAGCCTGCGCCCGCGATTTCCTGCAGCCGCTGGGCGTCGATCACTGGAAGAACAATATGGGCCCGCGCCCGCCCGGCGGCCCCAGCAAGGACCAGCTCAAGGGCCTGGCGGACACCGCCAATGAGATCGGCATGCGCACCAAGAAGTACGGCGTGCGCCTTTCGCTGCATGCTCACATGTGGGGTCCGATGGAGCGCGAGCCTGACTTCCGCTATGTCATGGAGCACACCGATCCCAGCTACGTCTATCTGATCATGGACACCGGCCATAACGTGCTGGGCGGCATGGATGTGGTGAAGATCAGTGACGAGTTCTTCTCCCGCATCACCGAATTCCACCTGAAGGACACGTTCCCGCAATATCGCGGCAACAAGGCCGGTCCGACGCCGGCGGATCACAAGAAGAAGAGCGTCTATGCCTCGGTCGGCCAGGGCGGCGGGGTGGATTTCCCTGGCCTGTTCGCCGTCATGCGCAAAAAGCATTTCAAGGGCTGGGCGGTGTTCGACATCGACGCGCCGCGCCCGGGCGACGGCACCGGCAGCGTGGACGACAATATCGCGGCCAGCGTAAACTACATGCGCTCGGCGCTGGGGGTGAAGCTGCCCGCCGCGACCGGCAAGGGCGGGCTGTTTAAAGAAACATAAGAGCGGCCCGGCACTTAGCCAGGGAACTTTCGGGTTCCACCGTACGTTATGAGGCGGACGGGGGCCGTTTTGACCGATTTGCGCACTACCAATCCCAACCTGCCCCCTTTCCTGGCGGGCGGCGGCGCCATGGGCGCGATGATCGCCGGCCATGACTGGTCGGGTACCCTGGGGCCGGTCGAGGCATGGCCGCAAAGTCTCAAGAGCGTTGTCGGCCTGATGGTCCATTCCCCGGTTCCGCTGGTGCTGCTGTGGGGGCCTGACGGCATAATGATCTACAATGACGGCTACAGCGTCTTTGCCGGCGGCCGTCATCCGCGCCTCTTGGGCAGCAAGGTGCTGGAAGGCTGGCCGGAGGCGGCCGACCTGAACCGGCTCGTGATGAAGACCGGCCTGGCCGGCGACACCCTGTCCTACAAGGATCGCGAATTGTCCCTGAACCGCCGGGGTACCTTCGAGCCCTGCTGGGTGGACTTGGACTATTCGCCGGTCATGGATGAAAGCGGCAAGCCGGCTGGGGTCATCGCCGTGGTGGTGGAAACCACCGAGCGGGTGCTGGCCGAACGCACCGCCCAAGCCGAGCGCGAACGTCTGGCGCAAAGCGAGGCCGTCCTTCGCGACAACGAGGCGCGACTGCGGTTCCTGGATGCGCTGGGCAAGGAGACCGCCAAGAGCCTGGACGCCGATGCCATCCTGGCCACCACCACCCGCATGGTGGGCGAAGAATTGGGAGTTTCGATCTGCGCCTATGCCGACATGGACGCCGACGAAGACGGCTTCACCATCCGCGGCGACTGGAGCGCGCCGGGGTCATCCAGCATTGTCGGGCACTACAGCCTGTCCGATTTCGGCAAGCTGGCGGTCGAGAAGCTGCATGCCGGCGAGCCGCTGATCATCAGCGACAACCAAAAGGAACTGCCGCTCGAAGAGTCAGCAACATTCCAGGCCATCGGCATCTCCGCCACCATCTGCATGCCCCTGGTCAAGGAAGGCAGCCTCACCGCCCTGATGGCGATCCATGACAAGTCGCCGCGTGAATGGACGGCCAACGAACTGGCGCTGATCGGCGAAGTGACCGAACGCTCATGGGCTCATATCGAGCGCGCCCGCGTGGTCGGCGTGATGCGCGCCAGCGAAAACCAGTTCCGCACCATGGCCCAGGCGATGCCCAATCATGTCTGGACCGCCGCCCCCGATGGGCTGCTCGATTGGTTCAACAGCCGGGTCTATGCCTATAGCAAGGCAGCGCCCGGAACGCTGGACGGCACGGGATGGACCAGCATGGTGCACCCCGATGATCTGGGCGCTGCAGCCGCAAGTTGGGCCTCATCTCTTGCCGCCGGCGAAACCTACGAAACTGAATTCCGCCTCAAGCGCGCCGATGGCCAGTATCGCTGGCACATCGCTCGCGCCATCCCGATTCGCGACAGCGCCGGCAAGCTTGTACGATGGATCGGCACCAACACCGACATCCATGACCAGAAGACGGTTGCTGAAACGCTGGAGCAGCGCGTGCATGAGCGCACCAGCGAGTTGGAACAGGCTCAGGAAGCCCTGCGTCAGGCGCAGAAGATGGAAGCGGTGGGCCAGCTCACCGGCGGCATCGCCCATGACTTCAACAATCTGCTGCAAGGCATCACCGGTGCGCTCGACCGGGTGCAACATCGCATCGGCCAAGGCCGCGTAAATGAGGTCGATCGCTTCCTGAAGGCGGCCATCGAATCCGCCAACCGCGCCGCCGCCCTCACCCACCGGCTGCTGGCCTTTTCGCGCCGCCAGACCCTCGATCCACGGCCCGTAGATGCCAACCGCCTGATCGGCGGCATGGAGGACCTGGTCCGCCGCACCATGGGTCCCAACGTCTCCGTCGAAGTGGTGGACGCCGGCGGCTTGTGGCCGGTGCGGGTGGATCCGTCGCAGCTGGAAAATTCGCTGCTCAATCTTTGCATCAATGCGCGCGACGCCATGCCGGAAGGCGGCAAGCTGACCATCGAGACCGCCAACAAGTGGCTGGACGAACGCGCCGCCAGGGACCGCGAACTGCCGCCGGGCCAGTATGTCTCGCTTTGCGTCACCGACACCGGCGCCGGCATGACACCGGACGTGATCGCGCGGGTGTTCGATCCCTTTTTCACCACCAAACCCCTGGGCCAGGGCACGGGGCTGGGCCTGTCCATGATCTACGGCTTTGTGCGCCAGTCCGGCGGCCAGGTGCGGATCTATTCGGAGCCCGGCCAGGGCACCACCATGTGCCTGTATTTCCCCCGCCATATGGGCGAACTGCAGGAAGACGCCGGCGAAACCAGCGAAATGGTGGAACGCGGCTTCGGCGAAACCGTGCTGGTGGTGGATGACAAGCCGACGGTGCGGATGCTGGTCGCCGAGGTCCTTTCGGAAAGCTATTACAACATCATCGAGGCGGGCGACGGCCCCTCGGCGCTGAAGGTGCTGGAAACCAGTCGCCGCATCGACCTGATGATCACCGATGTCGGCTTGCCGGGCGGCATGAACGGCCGCCAGGTCGCCGATGCCGCGCGGGTGCTGCGCAAGGACCTGAAGGTGCTGTTCATCACCGGCTATGCCGAGAACGCCGCGGTCGGCAACGGCCAGCTCGATGCGGGCATGGAAATCCTTGCCAAGCCTTTCGCCATGTCCACCTTGGCGAACAAGGTGCGCGAGATGATTGAGCGTTAAATCAAGGCGCGCGCAGGTGAGGTTGGCGGCCAAGCCAACCGAACGCCCGATCGTCACGGTGCGCGAAGAAACAGCCCGATCGTCAACGCGATGCCGATCAGCACCGCGGCGGCGCGCAACGCCTTTTGATTCACGCGGCTGACCATATGGCCGCCGATCACCCCGCCGATCGCCGCGCCGACACAGGCGATGCCGGCCTGCAGCCAATGGACTTCAGGCGAAAAGACGAACAGCGCCACCGCGCTGGCGTTCATCACGCCGGCCAGCACATTCTTGGTGGCATTGGCGCTGCGGATGGTCAGGCCCGCCGCGGTCAGCGCCGCCAGCATCAGAAAGCCGATGCCGCCGCCGAAATAGCCGCCATAGATGGAGATGATGAACTGCGCCACGCCGGCGCCCACCTGCCCCAGCACCGGCGGGCGGTCCGCCTTGCGCGGCACAAAGCTGCCATAGGCGAAGATGCCGGTGGCGAACAGCACCAGCCACGGCACCAGCGCCTTGAAGAGGTTGGACGGCGTGACCAACAGCAGGATGGCGCCCAGGATGCCGCCGGCCAGGCTGATGATGACCAGTGCTTTGAACGACAATCCTCCGGCGCCGGCGACATGCCCGCGCCCGCCCCAGCTGGAGGTGAGCTGGCCGGGAAACAGCGCAATGGTCGATGTGATATTGGCGGCCAGGGCCGTCATGCCCGTCACCATCAACGCCGGCAGCATCAGGAAAGTGCCGCCGCCCGCCAGCGCGTTCTGGATGCCGGCCCAAATCGATATGAAAAAAAGAATGACCAGCGCTGTCATGATCCCGCTGTGGCACAGGGCCGGGCGCCGGGCAACCCTTCAGTCTACGTCAGGCACCTGCGGCACCGCACGCTTCGCGCGGCCTATCAATTTGGCGCGGCGCACCGCTTCGCCCAGGTAACCGGCGGGCTCGGGCCAGTCATCCTCCTCAACCTCTTGGGTGTCCTGGTTCGTACGGCAACAGTCCGGCATGTCTGCAATCTTCCCATGTTGCAGACACAATCCTGACGCGGTGCGCTCGTTCCCGGCAAAAGATGATGAACGCGTATAGGGTGGTATTCCGCCGCAGACCCAGCCGCCAGATCAGCCGAAGGTAAAGGCGAAGGCCTGCACGCCAGGGTCCAGGAATTGGATAGTGAAGGTGTGCTCGCCTTGCGCCTTCTCCCGCACCAGCTGGTAGAGGCGCTGGCTGGTGACGGTGCCATTGCCCTCGGCATCCGTGTCCATGCCATGGGCCTCGCCCGGCGGCTGGCCATCCAGGATCACCTTGAAGCGCGCCGGCTTGTTGTCCGGACCCGGCCCCAAAACCAAATGCAGATCGCGGGCATGGAAGCGGAAGGTGATTTTGCCCCCCGCAGACACCAGGGACGAACTTTCCTCGCCGATGGTCCAGCGCCCTGTCAAGCCCCACTGGTTGGGCTGCAGAGGATAGGGCGTCTCATACGGAGCGACCGCATCGGGATGCGGCGCGCCGGAGGCGAAATTGGCGCCCCGGCCATAGCCGACATAGGTCTCGGGCGACTTGGCCGGATCTTCCGGCGTGGCGGCGGCCTGCACGCCTTGGGCCCTGGGATCGACGATGCCGCCGGGCACATCCACCTGTCCCGCTTCGCGCAACAGCTGCTGGATGACGCGCTCGGATGCATCGTACTCGCCTTCGCCGAAATGGTGATGGCGGATGCGGCCCTCCGCATCGATGAAATAATGCGCCGGCCAATACTGGTTGTTGAAGGCCTGCCAGATGGCGAGGTTGTTATCCAGCGCCACCGGATAGGTCACGCCCAGATCTTTCACCGCCTGCTTCACATTGGCGGGAACTTTCTCAAAAGCGAATTCCGGCGCATGCACGCCGATCACCACCAATCCATGGTCCTTGTATTTCGCCGCCCAGGCATTGGTGTAGGGCAGCGCGCGCAGGCAGTTGATGCAGGAATAGGTCCAGAAATCCACCAGCACCACCTTGCCGCGCAGCTGGGCGCGGGTCAGCGGCGGCGAGTTCAGCCATTCCACCGCGCCGTTCAGCTCCGGCATGGTGCCTTCGATGGGCAGGTCGCTGCCGGCCACGGCGATGTTCTGGGTCTTGCGCTCCAGACCCACTTTCTCCAGCAGCGATTGCTCGAGGCCCGTGGTGCGAGTCAGCGACAGCTTGGTGAGAAGGCCGGTGTCCAGTCCCAGCGCAATGGCGACGACACCCGCCAGCACCAGCACACCCAGCACACGGCGGATCCATTCACCAGCGCCCAAGGATCGCTTCATGGCGGCGAACAGCTTGCCGCCAATGAGCAAAGCCGCCGCCAATGAGGTTGCAGCGCCCGCGGCATAAAAGAGAAGCAGCAAGGTGGTGGAAGCACTGGCGCCCTTGATCGCGGCGCCCGTGAGGATCAGACCCAGGATCGGCCCTGCGCAAGGCGCCCACAACAGGCCGGTGGCCACGCCCAGCAGCAGCGAAGCGCTGATGCTGCCCTGCCCCGCTTCATTGGCCTGGTTGGAAAGCCGCGAGCCCAGCGCCACTAGCGGGCGGGTCAACCGGTCGGCCAGCGCGGGCAACAGCAAGGTCAGACCGAACAGGGTCAGTAGCACCATGGCGGCGATGCGCCCCCATTGGTTGGCATGCACCGCCCAGCTTCCGCCCAGGGTCGCCAATGTGGCGATGGCGGCGAAGGTGACGGCCATGCCCAAGAGCAGCGGCAGGCCGGAGCGCACAAACGGTTGGTCCGAGCGCGCAAAGACAAACGGCAGCACCGGCAGGATGCAGGGGCTGAGAATGGTCAGCACACCGCCCAGATAGGACAGCAGGAACAGGATCATGGATATCGGACTCCCGCGCGGCTTCTAGCACGTCTGCAGGGAGTTCGCTTGTGACGCGCGCCGGTTACAGCGGGGTCAGGCGTTGGCGTGAACGCTGTCGGCCAGGGCCGCCACGGCTGGATCATCGGCAGGCACCGGTACGACCTTGTCCGGCACTTTGCCGTCCTTGACCTCGGGCATTTCCACCGGAACGGGCGCGGACTTGTCGCTATTGTGATCGCTCATACCGTTACAACGCGCGAAAACTATAAAAGAGCCGGAGACGAAGCCCACCAGGTCGGATTGCGCGCAATCTTAGCCGAACGCTCCATGTGGGACTGGCTGCGGCAGAACCCCCGGGCGCGATGGCGGCTGAGCACATCGCCCATGAAACCGACATAGCGCACGATGAATTCGGCCACCGCATGCAGTTTCTTCTTTTCCACCAGGCCGCGGCCGCCGGCAAAGCTTTGCAACTTGTATTGGCCGTGATCGCATTCGATGCCCCAGCCACCGGCAAGGCGCTGGTCATGGCCGCGCTTCAGCCAGCGGTCTGCCAGATCGGGGTTGCGGCGCAGCGCCTCCTCGACATCTTCCACCGTCAGCGCCTGGGGCGAATCGAGATAGCCGCTGCGCAGCAGGAGGCGAGCGGTGGATTCGTCGCCCCGCTCATAGAGCTCAGGCACAGCGCTAATGCTTTCAGCAAGGGTCATGGAACACCGATGATTGGGACGCCTTAACCCAATGCAGTTGCAGCCCTCCGGTTTCGCCTGCCTTTGAAATGCCTTTAAAATCCCCGGCAAATGCCCCGCATGCTGGGGTCCGCCATGCCGCATTTGCGCATCGGGCCTCAGGCGGAACCTTTATAGTCGGCTTCGACTCGGGGTTTTCATGTCACCGCAACTTTCCTGGCGCGACGCATTGCTGGCGGTGGCGATCGTGTTCGTCTGGGGCACCAACTTCGTGGTGATCCGGCTAGGGCTCAACGCCCTGCCGCCCCTGTTCTTCGCGTGCCTGCGCTTTTTGTTCGTGCTGCTGCCTGCCTGTTTCCTGATCAGGAAACCGAACGTGCCCTGGTCGAATCTCGCGATCTATGGCGTCGCCATCGGCCTGTTCCAGTTCGGCATCCTGTTCATCGCCATGCATGGCCGAATCTCGCCCGGGCTGGCCTCGCTGGTGGTGCAGATGCAAGTCTTCTTCACCATCGGGCTTTCGATGTTGCGCACCGGCGAGCGGATCAAGCCACACCAGATCGTCGCCTTTGCACTGGCGCTGGCGGGCATGGGCGTGATCGCCGGCCATAACGGCGACGGCGCGACACTTGCCGGCGTGGCGCTGGTGCTGGTGGCGGCGATGGGCTGGGCGTTCGGCAACCAGGCCAGCCGAGAGGCCGGCAAAGTGAATATGCTGGCCTATGTGG
>JACCXK010000066.1 GCA_013697055.1 Alphaproteobacteria bacterium | reverse complement strand
CAGGCCATAGCCGCGATAGCCCATGGCGATCTTGGCCACCAGGCGAAGGTGTGACGTGACCAGGCGGCGCGCGGCCTCCGGGTCTTCATGTTCCTTCCAGCGCTTGGCGAACATGTATTCGTCTTCGGGGGTCAAAAGCGGAAACTTGCGGATCTCCGTGAGATACCGCGACAGGCCTGCTTCACCCGACAGGACGGGAAGTCCACGACTGCTCATTATTCCCCTCTTATCCGGGCGTTGGAAAAAGGATAACGCCTGAACGCCCCGAGTCGTTGAGAAGTAAGCAGGCTTAAGGCCTATTCAATCCCCTGAGGGCTGTAACAAGTTCCGCAAAATCCGCAGGCCAGGGCGCCTCGAAACGCAGGGTCTTGTGCAGGCTAGGATGCTGGAATCCCAAAACAAAAGCATGCAGGGCCTGGCGGGGGAAATCCGCTGCCACTGTAAACGCATGACTTTCGGCGTCCGATTTGCCGCGGGGCGGGGTTCTGCTGCGGCCATATTGCGGGTCGCCGATCAGGGGATGGCCCAAATGGGTGAGGTGGACGCGGATCTGGTGGGTGCGCCCGGTTTCCAGCCGGCATTCGATCAGGGCGGCGAAGGGGCGCTCCAGCGGGCCGAACTTTTCCAGCACCGTGTAGCGGGTGGCCGCCTTCTTGCCGCCGCTGCGCAGGACGGTCATGCGCTTCCTGTCGAACGGGCTGCGGCCGATCTGGCTTTCGATCCGGCCGGTGGAATCGCGCGGGGCGCCCCACACCACGGCATTGTAGGCGCGCTCGATAGTGTGGTTGGCGAACTGCTTGGCCAGCGAGGCCATGGCGCGCTCGGTCTTGGCGGCGACCAGCAGGCCCGACGTGTCCTTGTCCAGCCGGTGCACAATGCCGGGCCGGGCCTCGCCGCCGATGGACAGCATCCTGGGCCCGCAATGGGCGATCAGGGCATTGACCAGGGTGCCGTCGGGATTTCCGGCGGCGGGATGCACCACAAGGCCCGCCGGCTTGTTGATGACGATCAGTTCCTTGTCCTCATAGATCACCTCCAGCGGGATGTCCTGGCCTTGTGGGATGGCGGGCGCCGTCGGCGGTATGGTCACGGTGAAGGCATCGCCCGGTTTGACCCGGTGGTTGGCGTCTTTTACTGTAACTTTGTTTTCATTTTGGGCGCCCAACAACACCGCCCCGCCTTCCACCAATTGCTGAAGGCGCGAGCGGGAAAAATCGGGCAGGGCGGCGGCCAGGAAACGGTCCAGCCGCCAGCCCGCATGCGCATCCTCCGCCTGCGCGGTGCGCGCATCCTGGGAGAGTTTCGTGCCGGATTCCGTCTCGGACATGCCTGAACCGTCTTCGCGTCCGGCGGCTGGACCGATTTCTGGCCGCCGGGCCGCATGGGTCCTCGTCATTATCATGAGCGGGCTGGTTGTGCTGGCTCTTTTGGGGGTGGTCTGGGGCTTTATCCGCCAGAGCCAGATCATGTTGGCGTCGCGCCACAAGACGGCGGCGCCGGCTGCGGCCTCAACCGCGGCGCCGGGCGCCGCAGCCACCGTCACCCTGGCGCCGGGAACGCGTATCCTTTCGGCCAGCACCGATGCCGGCAAGCTGGTGCTGCATGTCCAGACAAAGGATGGCGCGGAGATCGAGATCATCGATTTGGCCACCGGGCGTCTCACCAGTCAGGTTAAAACCGCGCCATGACGTCGGTGCGGATGCCCGGGGAATTGCGGCGTCAGATTTTCGAGGCGGCGCGCGCGGCGCATCCCGCCGAATGCTGCGGACTTCTTGTGGGCGCACGGGAAGGCCAGCAGTTCAGGATTGCCGCCCTGCATCCGGCGCGCAATCTCAGTGCCGATGCCCGCCGTTTCGAGATCGATCCGCGCGACCAAGTGGCGGCGCAGCGCCATGCGCGGGACCAGGGAACGGCGGTGGTCGGCTGCTATCATTCCCATCCCGACGGCCAGGCGCTGCCGTCCATGGCCGACCGCGCCGGGGCGGGCGAAGATAATTTCCTCTGGCTGATCGCCGGCGGAGACGCGTTGAACGCCTTCGTCTATTCGCGCGGGGTGTTCACCGGCGCCGACTGGGTGATGTCGTCGGCATAGATGCGAAACTTGCCGTCCTTGAACAGCACATCGTTGGAGCTCACCCGGTCCAGCACTTCGCCCTTTTCGTTGGCGATTTCGATGATCCGGCCGTCCAGTTCGCCGCCATGCAGCAGTTTCTCGCCCAGCAATTCGCGGCCGGTGCTGACAGCTTCCCGCCGCGCCGCCGCGCCATCGGCCAGTTCCTGGCCCTCGGTATCGCGGCTGAGAGATTCGCCTTCACGGATATGAAAGAAATAGCGGGGCATGGCGGTTCGCCTGAGGATTCAAGACCCTAACACTCGAAAACCGGTGGCGTTCCGGTCCCAAAAGCGGCTAGAGGGAACTTGCGGGGTTGCGCTCCGCACCGCTATAAGCGCCGTCCCGCTGGCCCCCATCGTCTAGCGGTCAGGACGCGGCCCTCTCAAGGCTGAAACAGGGGTTCGATTCCCCTTGGGGGCACCAAGGTTCTTACGCAAGAGCGGGTCTCAATCGCCATTCACGATTCCTGTACATCTTTTGCGTGAGTGGCCGTCTGTGCGTCCGTCAATATCTCCCAGCTCACCATGAAGATGGCGGCAATCAGCGGTCCGATGACGAAGCCTTGCAATCCGAAAATCTCAATCCCGCCGAGCGTCGAGATAAGGACGATATAATCGGGAAGCTTGGTTGACTGCCCGACCAAAAAAGGCCGCAGCAGGTTGTCAACAAGCCCTATGACCAGCACACCGTACCCGATCAGAAACAAGCCCTGCCAGATGCTGCCTGCCGCCAGAAGATACAGCGCGACCGGCGCCCAAACGATCGCGGCCCCAATGGCGGGAAGCAGTGACAGGAATGCCATCACCAGGGCCCAAAGCAGTGGTGCGGGAATGCCGAGAAGCCTGAAGGCAACACCGCCCAATAGGCCCTGAACGACGGCCACCGTGATGCCGCCCTTGACGGTAGCGCACACCACCAGAGTCATCCTGTTCAACAGGAGGGTCTTCTGTTCAGCCCTAGCGGCACAGCGCCTTTTATGCGCTTCAGCAGATCGTCGCCGTCGCGCAGGAGATAAAACAGAAGGTACAGCATGACACCGAGGCCAACGGCGAAATCGAATGCGCCGAGCCCTATGCCGAGAGCCTTGGCGGCAATCAGGTGGCTTGCATGGGCCAGGGCCGCTGTCACCTTTTCTTTTACCGAAGCCAGGTCGGTCAGGCCAAAATAGTTCAGCAGCTCCCGCATCCAGGACGGCAATGCGTCCAGGATGCGCTGGAGATAAAGCACAAAATCCAGCTCACCTGACTGAACCATGCGATATGCGCCGGATGCCTGCTGGGCAAGCGCGGCGCTGACCAGGATGAGCGGCAATATCACGATGACAATGACAAGCATCACCGTGGCAACCGAGGCGAGCCCTTTTCTCTGTCCCGTCGCCTTGCGCAATCGCAGATTCAGGGGATTGAACAGGATCGCAACCACCAGGCCCCAAAGGATGGTGCCGTAGAACGGAGCAAGCACCCACGCAAAGCCGATCGTCGCCAACACGAGGAGCAGCATGAAGGCGCGATCTTCGCTCTTTTTCATTTTATGGCTGGCTGCATAATCGAACGGTCATCGCAGGAATGGCGGCATCAAATAGTATTATATCATGAATCGACAATGCCAGCGGGCATTCACAAGGCGGAATCAGCCGCCGGTTCGTTACGACGCTTTGATGATGACCTTGAGCGCTTTGGTGTCGGCCGCGTGGGCGAAGGTTTCATAAGCCTCCAGGATCGCATCCAGCTTGAACCTGTGCGTGATGAGGCGCGTGGGATCGAGCTTTCCCGATTGCACCGTCTTGAGCAGCATGGCAGTTGAGACCGTATCCACCAGCCGCGTCGTGATGGTGATATTGCGGTCCCACAAGCGCTCGAGATGAAGCGCGGTGCTGGTGCCATGCACGCCGACATTGGCGATGACCCCGCCCGGCGCGACGATTTCTTCGCACAGCTCAAACGTCGTGGGGATGCCGACCGCTTCTATGACCGTGTCGGCGCCGCGTCCTTCGGTCAATTTCAGGATGGCCTCGGCGGCTTTTCCGTCCGTGCTGTTGACGGTCGCGGTCGCGCCGAACTGCCTGGCGGTTGCCAGGCGACTGTCATCCAGATCGACCATGATGACGGCTGCAGGAGAATAGAATTGCGCGGTGAGCAGGGCGGCGAGCCCGATCGGGCCGGCTCCGACAATGGCCACGGTGCTGCCGGGCTGTACCTTGCCGTTGAGAACGCCACACTCAAAGCCGGTAGGCAGAATGTCGCTCAAGAGCACCAGGGCTTCTTCGTCGGCTCCGGCGGGAATTTTGTAGAGACTGGTATCGGCGTGGGGAATGCGGACATATTCGGCCTGCGTGCCGTCGATCACATTGCCCAGAATCCAGCCGCCGGTCGTGCAATGCGAGTACATGCCCTTGCGGCAATATTCGCATTTCCCGCAAGACGATATGCAGGAGATCAGCACGGAATCATCCTTTTTAAATCCCGTCACGCCCGCTCCGGTCTCGACAATGATTCCGACGCCTTCATGACCCAGAATGCGCCCGGGGCCGCAACTTGGAACGTCGCCTTTCAGGATGTGAAGATCGGTGCCGCAGATGGTGGTTTTGGTGATCCCGACAATGGCATCGGTGGGTTGCTCGATTCGTGGCATCGGCCGGTTTTCCAGCGCCTTTTTGCCGGGTCCGTGATAGACGAGCGCTTTCATGGTGATCCTTGCCTGCGGCTTGTGCCAAGCGCGAAATGCGTGCGTATGCCTTGTCAGATTGTATCGGGAAGGCCGGTGGGATATCCGGCGCTGCTGACGTAACGTCCCGCAGAGGTATTCGGTCCGGTCAGCGCGCGCCGGTGAGCAGGTCCGCGGCGTAATAGGCCATGGCCGCGGTAATCGCACCTGCCGCCACATACGGCAGATAGGTTTGCGGGTAATGCAGCCAGCCAAGGATCAGTGTGGGGTCCAGCCCCCCAAGCCTTGAGAAGGGCGACCGGAACCACGCAAACACCAGGCCCCCGACCGCGCCTGCCACGCTCAGCATCGCCCAGGTCACCAGATGCCGGCGCTGCCAGATCAGGGGATTGAGTCCGCGATCCATCAGCGCCTTGCCGTTTCGGGGTGGGCGCGGGCTTCGTCCTCGCGCATTTCCTTGCTCAATACCGCCAGCCGCTCCGCGAAATGATGATTCATCTCCGGACGGCTGCGGATCATATCGGACATTTTCTGCAGTTCCGCGGCCATCAGTTCATATTGCGGAACAGATAAAGGTGTTTGGTCCGTCATATGCAAAGCCTCTCGATCCAAGCCTGATCTGCGGGCGTCAGGTGCCCATCAAGCCTGTGGTGTATCATCTGGATAGAAATGCCGCTTGATGTGCGAACCGGAAGACATGATGCCGGCACCTGTGATGATCAAGGCGCCCACGATGATCCAGGTTTGCGGGATATGGAGCAAATAGGCTCCGTAACCGACCCCGGCCAGCAGGACGAAGAATCCCACGACGTAGAGAATAAAGGACATCATGCGTGTTCGCGCCGCCAGGATTGAATTTTGTAAGTTTCAGGTTGCATCTATACCGCTCCCAAAGCGGCTGCCTGTCCAACTATGACAGGTACATAGGTATGCTGGATCGACACGTTGGTGCCCGGATTGCATGGCGTCACAATGACCTTGCCGCCAAGTTGCATCGCCAGCGCCTGCACAATGCTTGAGCCGAGCCCAGCCTTGGTGCTGCCTTGGTCCGCGGGCATCCCCACGCCGTCGTCGATAACCGAGAGATTCCAGTTCGGTCCACGCGAATGATAATCCACGATGATGGCGCCCTTGCGATTGTCCGGAAAGGCATGCTTGAGGGCGTTGATCACCAGTTCGGTGACGATCAGGCCCATGCTGACGGACGTGTCGGCCGTGGTCAGGCTGTCATCCGCCGTGACGCTCAATGTCAATTGCTCATGATCGCGGATCATCGATGCGCCAATGCTCTCGCACAGAGCCTTAAGGTAAGGCTTTAACTCGACGTCTCCCAGTTTGGAGGCCGCAAGTTGCTGTTGAAGGGCGGCCACCGACATCACGCGATGATGGGCGTCGTGAAGATGGAGGCGCGTTTCTTCCGACTGCACTTTGCGTGCGCTTTGCAGCAACACACTGGCGATGATCTGAAGGCTGTTGGCGACGCGGTGATGGAGCTCCTGAAGCAGAACGCCCTTTTCCTTCAACAGGCCAGTGTGAAGTTTTTCCGCAAGTCGGGCGTCCGTGACATCGACAACCGACAAGACGAGCCGGATGTCTTCGCTTCCGGCATAGTCCAGTTTTTTGGCGTTCAGGACGAGGTGGCGATCTTCCCGGTCCTTGCGCACCAGGTCCATCTCATAGGCTTCCACCTCTGCAAATCCCGCAGCGGTGGCCTTCAGGAGAGAGGAAAGCTGGGGCACCAGCCATTCGCCACCGCCCAGTTCAGCGAGTTGGCAGCCTTGGGCCTTTTCGGGGGCGATCTGAAAGTTTCTGCAGAACGACGTGCTCGCCGCCACCACCATGAGGTCTTTGTCGAGCAGCAACAGCGGCGCGACAGACGACGCAACGACCGCGAGCGCCAGATTGAGCGCGACTACGGGAGCGGGAGGCGCGTGGGGAGCCATGGCTGCCCCTTTCTGAATAACCGGAGGCTCGCAAAGCGAAAGCCATACCCGGCATGATATTAGCACGTGAGACGGCGGCAATTGAGGCGTAGGTCAGGCCGCCTTGATAGCGGGCTCTGGAGATGCATTCCCGTCCAGTAATTCGCGAATGGTCGCAATGACGTGTTCGAGCCTGTACGGCTTGGGAATGAATTTTCCAATGGCAGCAATGTCTTCTGCGGTGGGAAGTGCGAGCCCCGAGGTCACGACCAGGTGAATGGGTGGCCAGCGGTCTCGGACCAGCCGCGCCAGTCGCATGCCGTCGAAGGTGCCCGGCATGTTTATGTCGGTGAAAACCACGCGAATGTCGCTGCGAAGCTCAAGAATTTTCATGGCGTCCCCCGCGCTGCCGGCTTCGACGGTGGCAAATCCGGCGTCTTCCAGCGTCTCAATGGCGTTCATGCGAATGAGCGCTTCATCCTCGACGACCAAAATAACTGTCTTTTTTAC
The DNA here is from genome assembly GCA_013697055.1 of Alphaproteobacteria bacterium. GTDB lineage: Bacteria > Pseudomonadota > Alphaproteobacteria > Micropepsales > Micropepsaceae > Rhizomicrobium. Next base: position 1,345 of record JACCXK010000066.1, on the reverse strand, counting down.
CATGGTTTCCGTGCCTTGCGGTTTTTGGGTGGCCCGGAGCGTCGAGAATCGGGAGTTCGCCGAATAGGGAACGCTCCGGACGCGCTTTGGGTGCAAACCATCGCTCGTTTCAAAACGGCAGTGGCGCCCATTTGGAGCGCCAACTCAGAAGCAAATCGTCCCGTTGGTGACGTTCATCGACCCGGAGGTGAGACTGCGCGGATAGCAGGAGCCTGCCCGCCTGGCGCGTTCCTTGTCATAGTCCGCGGCCAGGGTTTGCCCATCGGGCATCAGCACAAGACCGCGGCCCTTGATCTGATCCCATTCGCCTTGGGACAGGCAAACTTCCGGGCCCAGCAGGCGCGAGTCCTGCAGCTGCTGCGGCGCGCGGCATACCTTTGCCTCTTCCGGCTGCGACTCGTCAGGAAGCTGCGGCGCCGTGACAAAGACCAGCGATGGCGCGGCGGGGATCGCCGGTTCCTGGATCATGCGGGCTTTGACAGGCCGTATCGGGTCTGCGGGACGGACCGCGATGCGCGGACGTTTCACAGCGGTCGCCCGCATGGTGATGGTGGCCGGTTGCACCGTGACGGCGGGCGACAGCAGCGCGGTTGCCAGTCTTTGCACCAATTGTGCGGGCGGCGCGAACCGCAGTCCGCCGGCGGCAAGGGGCACCAGAATCGTGGCGAGCAGCAGGCCCGCGAGCAGGAGCTTGCGGGCAGGATCGATGTCTTCCAGATCGCGCCTCGCCATGATGGCGTCCACGCGGCGCCCAAGGTCCGCGCCCGCGACGCCGGAGGCGCAAGACAGCGGTGAACGCAGGTAAATGCGGCAAACCCTGAGAATGGCCTCGGCATATTCCAGCGGGTTCTGTCCGCCCGCCAGCACGCTTTCATCGCAGGCCGCCTCGCGTTCCTCGATCAGCCGCGCCCCGATGAACCAGACCAGCGGGTGAAACCAGAACAGCGCTTCTACCAGCATGTGCGCCGCCGCCAGCAAATTGTCCCGGCGGCGGTAGTGGCACAATTCATGATTCAGGATCGCGTCGATTTCTCTGCGGGAGAGCTGTTGGGAAAGTCCTTCCGGCAACAGGATAACCGGACGCCAGATGCCCACCAGCCCCGGCTCCATCAGGGCAGGGGTCGCGCGCACGGGAATCGGCAGGTCAAGCGGCAGGGCGCGGGCAGCGCGCGCGATGGCCGACAACCGCACCCAGCGCAGCAGCCAGACCGCGGCGATGGCCATGACGCCCAGCGCCCAAGCCGCCGTCAAAACAGCAAGCCAGGGAAAATGCTCCGCAACGGGCGTGGGCGCTATCGCGGAAAGGGCAGGACGACCGGGCGCATCCTGGTGAGGACGGCAAAGG
>JACCXK010000204.1 GCA_013697055.1 Alphaproteobacteria bacterium | reverse complement strand
GAGCTGGCCAACAGGCGCAGTTTTCGCAATGTGCTGGACCTGGGTTGCGGCACCGGGCTCCTGGCGATCGGCGCCGCCAGACTGTGGAAGCGGCCCGTGCTGGCGTCGGACATCGATCCCGTCGCGGTGGAGGTGACGCGCGACAATGCCCGCGCCAATGGGGTCGCGCCACTGGTCCGCGCCGTCACTGCCGACGGCCTGACCAATCCGGTACTGGCCAACGGCGCGCCTTATGACCTGTTGATCGCCAATATCCTGGCCGGGCCGCTGACCCAGTTGGCGCCATCCATCCTCAAGGCGCTGGCCCCCGGCGCGATGCTGGTGCTGTCGGGCCTGCTGCGGAACCAGGAAGCGCTGGTCACCAGCTTTTACCGTGACCTGCGGTTCATCGGCCGCCGCCGCGACGGGCCGTGGAGCGCGCTGGTTTTGGAAAAGCCCGCGCGATAGGCTGTTCCTATGGACAAGCCTTTCCAGACTTATGACGACACCTCCGATCCCGCCACCTGTGCGCCGCGGCTGGCCGCCCTGCGCGCCGAACTGGCCAAGCGCGGGCTGGACGGTTTTGTCGTGCCGCACAGCGACCAGCATATGGGCGAATATCTGCCTGCCTATGCCGAGCGGCTGGCCTGGCTGACCGCCTTCACCGGCTCGGCCGGCGCGGCGGTGGTGCTGGAGGACAATGCGGCGGTGTTTGTCGATGGCCGCTACACCCTGCAAGTCCGCAACCAGACCGACACCAAGCTGTTCGAGCCGCGCGATCTGGTTGCCGAAGGACCGCAGGGCTGGATTCCGGACAATCTGCCCAAGGGGGCGAAGCTGGGCTATGACCCCTGGCTGCACACCCAGCATGGCGTGATGCATCTGAAGGCCGCGGTGGAAAAAGCCGGCGGCAGTCTGTTGGCGATGGACAGCAATCCCATCGACGCGGTGTGGAGCGACCAGCCTGCCCCGCCCGTCACGCCCGCCAAACCCCATGCCTTCAATCTCACCGGCGAACAGAGCGATGCCAAGCGCCTGCGCCTGGGCGATGGCCTGAAGAGAGCCGGGGCGAATGCCGCGGTGATTACCCTGGCGGATTCCGTCTGCTGGCTGCTCAACATCCGTGGCGCCGACGTGCCGCATACGCCTTTCACCCTGGCCTTCGCCATATTGCATGAGGATGGCGGCGCCGACCTGTTCCTGGACCCCGCCAAGCGCACGCCCGAATTGATGGCGCATCTGAGCAATGCGGTGCAGGTGCATGGCCCCGCCGAGTTCGCCGCCGCGCTGGATGCGATGAAGGGCAAAAATGTCCTGGTGGACCCCTCCACCGCCGCCAGCGCCATCTTTGATCGCTTGACCAAAGCAGGTGCTAAAATCCGCCAAGGCGCCGATCCCTGCCAACTGCCCAAGGCCTGCAAAAACCCGCTGGAAATCGAAGGCATGCGCAAGGCCCATATCCGCGACGGCGCGGCGCTGGCGCGCTATCTCGCCTGGTTCGAAAGTAATGCCGCCGGCGGCACCCTGACCGAGATCGATGCCGCCAAAACACTGGAAGGCTTCCGCCGCGCCACCGGCTGCCTCAGCGATGTGTCGTTCGACACGATTTCCGGCGCGGGCAGCAATGGCGCCATCGTGCATTACCGGGTGACGCGCTCCACCAATCGCACCATCAGTTCCGGCGAGATGTTCCTGCTGGACAGCGGCGCGCAATATCCCGACGGCACCACCGACGTCACCCGCACCATCATGGTGGGCGAAGCCACCGCCGAGATGCGCGACCGTTTCACCCGCGTGCTGAAAGGCCATATCGCCCTGGCCACGGCGCGTTTTCCCGATGGCACCATCGGCATGCAGCTCGACAGCTTCGCCCGCCGCCCGCTGTGGGAAGCGGGGCTGGATTACGACCACGGCACCGGCCATGGCGTGGGCTCATATCTTTCGGTGCATGAAGGGCCGCAGAACATTTCCAAGAAGCCGGTTATGCAGGCGCTGAAACCCGGCATGGTCTGTTCCAACGAGCCCGGCTTCTACAAGACCGGCGCCTTCGGCATCCGCATCGAGAATCTTGTGGTGGTGACCCAGCCGGAAGACTTGGGCGGCGAGCGCAAGATGATGGGCTTCGAAACCATCACCCTGGTGCCGATCGACCTGAACCTGGTGGAATCGTCGCTGCTGACCGATGCCGAGCGCGGCTGGCTGAACATCTATCACGCCCGGGTGCGTGATGTGATTGCGCCACTGGTGGATGAAGAAGTCCGCACTTGGCTGGATCGCGCGACGCGCAGTATTTAGCTCTATCCTCCATGGGCGGGCTTGACCCGCCCATCCAGTGCAACAAGCGCCGGTGCATGCGGCCCTGGATGGCCGGCTCAAGGCCGGCCATGGTGACGTTTTAGGAACCGATCAGTTTCAACCACGCGTCTTCGTCCATCACCTCGACGCCGTGCTTCTGCGCGTCCTTCAGCTTCGAGCCCGCACCCGGTCCCGCCACCACGATGTCGGTTTTGGCCGAGACCGAGCCTGAAACCTTGGCACCCAGGCTTTCGGCCCGCGCCTTGGCTTCCTGGCGGGTCATCTTTTCCAAGGTGCCGGTGAACACCACCGTCTTGCCCGACACCGGCGAGGATTTGGCCGGCGCCGCCATGTCGGTGACGGTCAGCCATTCCAGCAAGCGCCCCAGCGCCTTCACATTATGCGGTTCGTCGAAGAAATCATGGATGGCCTCGGCCACCACGCCGCCGATGCCTTCGATATGCTGCAATTCCTCCAGCGCATCGTCGGCCGTCATGCCTTTGAGGAACGCGTCCAAACTCAGGAAACGTCGCGCCAGCAACCGCGCCGTGGTTTCGCCGACATGGCGGATGCCCAAGGCGTTGATCAGACGGTCCAGGCCGATGGTGCGGCGGCGTTCGATGGCCGCCATCAGGTTCTCGACCTGCTTACCTTCGCCCTCGTCCTTTTTCTTGGCCTTGGTTTTAACCGCGTCCTTGCCTTCGGCAGAGCGGCGTTCCTCGCTCAGCGCGGCACGGTGTTCCGACAGCACATTGGCGATCCTTTGGGGCTTGTCCGTCAGCGCAAAGATATCGGCGGGCTCTTTCAACAAGCCCTTGTCGTGGAACAGTTCGATCAGGGTCCCGCCCAGACCTTCGATGTCGAACTGGTCGCGGCCGACAAAGTATTTCAGTCGCTCCACCGTCTGGGCGTCGCAGATCAGCCCGCCGGTGCAGCGCCGGTCCACATCCATCTTACCGGTCTTTTCGTCCACTTCGCGCACGGCATGGCTATGGCAGATCGGGCATTTCTCCGGAAACCTGTAGGGCTTGGCGCCTTTGGGCCGCTTGTCCAAGATCACCCGCAATATCTGCGGGATCACGTCGCCGGCGCGCTGGATCACCACACTGTCGCCGATGCGGACGTCCAGCCGGCCAATCTCGTCCTCGTTGTGCAGAGTGGCGTTCTGCACCACCACCCCGCCCACCGTGACCGGCTTCAGCCGCGCCACCGGCGCCAGCTTGCCGGTGCGGCCGACCTGGATCTCGATATCCTCCAGCACCGTCTCGGCCTGTTCGGCGGGGAATTTGTGGGCGGTGGCCCAGCGCGGGCTGCGGCTGACAAAGCCTAGCCGCTCCTGCAGATCCAGCCGGTCCACCTTGTAGACCACCCCGTCAATGTCATAGCCCAGCCTGGCGCGCTTGCTTTCAATGTCGCGGTAGAACTTCAAAATCTCTTTCAGGGTCTCGCAACGCCGCACCAGCGGATTGACGATGAAGCCATAGCTTTCGAACTGCTCCAGCATGCCGCTTTGGGTCTTGGCCGGCAGCTCGCTGATTTCGCCCCAGGTATAGGCGAAGAAGTTCAGCGCGCGAGATGCGGTGATCGACGGATCAAGCTGGCGCACCGAGCCGGCAGCGCTGTTGCGCGGATTGGCATAAGTCGGCTTGCCATCCTTTTCCTGCCGCTTGTTCAGGGCCTCGAACGCCTTGTGGGTCATATAGACCTCGCCGCGCACTTCCAGCACGGCGGGCGGCTTGCCTTTCAGGCGCAACGGAATGTCGGAAATGGTGCGCAAATTGGCGGTGATGTCCTCGCCTTCCTGGCCGTCGCCGCGGGTGGCACCCTGCACCAGCACGCCATGTTCATAACGCAGCGATGCGGACAGGCCGTCGATCTTGGGTTCGGCGGTGACGGCGATGTCTTCGTGGTCTTTCAAGCCCAGGAAACGGCGCACCCGGCCCAGAAAGTCCGCCACGTCTTCGTCGCTGAAGGCATTGTCGAGCGACAGCATCGGTGCGCGATGCGTGACCTTGGCGAATTTTTCGGAAGGCCGAGCGCCCACCCGGTGGCTGGGGCTGTGGGGCCGCACCAGAAACGGAAAGCGCACCTCGATCTCGCTGTTGCGGCGGCGCAGGGCGTCGTAATCACCGTCGCTGATATCCGGCGCGTCATCGGCGTGATAGGCGCGATCCGCCTTGGCGATCTCTTTCGCCAACCGGTCGAGTTCTTTCTCGGCCTCGGCAGAGGTCAGCTTGTCGGCGGATTTAAGCACGCTTGCGCGCTTTTTTGAGCGGCGTCGCCGCTTCCGCCATCAACCGCTTGGCGGCGGCGCGGGCCTCGGCGGTGACATTGGCGCCTGACAGCATGCGGGCGATTTCTTCCAGCCGCTGATCGTCATCCAAGAGTTCGATCTTGGTTTTGTCCTTGGCGCGGGAGATGCGGAAGTGGCGCGCGGCGCGGGCTGCGACCTGCGGCGAATGGGTGACCAGCAACACTTGCGTGGTTTCGGCCAGGCGCTGCAGCCTTTCGCCCACCGCGTCCGCCACCGCTCCACCCACCCCGCGGTCCACTTCGTCAAACACCATGGCGGCGGGCGAGGACACCTGTGACAGCGCCACTTTCAGGGCGAGCGAGAACCGCGCCAGCTCACCGCCCGAGGCAATCTTGGCCAGGCCGCCAAAGGCGGCGCCTTCAACGGTGGCAACCTCGAAAGCGATCTTCTCCAGGCCCGTGGTGAGCCCCTTGTCGTCGTCCAGCTTTTCCAGCGCGACTCGGAATTTGGCATGGCCCAATTTCAAAGGTGCCAACTCGGCGGCCACGGCGCCTTCCAGCTTTTTGGCAGCGCCTTCGCGCGATTTGGACAGTTTGCGCGCCGCCGTCAGATACGCCTCGCGCGTGGCGGCGACCTTGGCCTCCGCCTGTTCCATCTGCCCGCCGCCGGCGCTGAGCGCCTCCTGCTTGGCCAGATATTCGTCGCGCAGGGTGAGCAGCTGATCGGGCGTGGTACCGTACTTGCGCGCCAGGGCGCGAAGCGCGAACAGTCGCTCTTCCTTCTTCTCCAGGGCGCCGGTGTCGCTATCCAGCCGCGACAGCAGCGAATCCAGTTCCCGCCGCGCCTCTTCCGCCAGCGCATAGGCCTGTTCCAGCGCTGTCTCGGCGGGGGCGGCAATCTTGCGCGCCTCCTCGTTCATGCGCGACAGCTTCTTCAAAGCCTGCGCCAGCCCCGTCTGTGCGCCGCGATCACCCGACAGGGATTCCAGCGCTGACGACACTTCTTCCAATATCCGCGCCGCATTCATCATCAGGGCGCGTTCGCCCGCCAGGCTTTCTTCCTCGCCGGCCTGCGGATCGAAGTCCGACAGTTCGCTGGCCGCGGCGCGGACGAAATCAGCTTCCGCCTGGGCCCGTGCCGCCAGCGCCTTCAACTCTTCCAGCGCGGTGCGCGCCGCCGACCATTCCCCAAACAGGGCCGCCACGGTTTGGGCATCGCCATTCAAACCGCCGAAGCCGTCCAGAAGTGCGCGATGGGTGGCGGTGTCGAACAACCCGCGGTCATCCTGCTGGCCATGCACTTCCAGCAGCAGGCTGCCCAGATCTTTCAAGAGGGCTACGCCCACCGCTTCGTCATTGATGAAGCCGCGGCTGCGCCCGTCGGCGGCCAGGGTCCGCCGCAGCACGATTTCCGTGCCTGTCTCCATCGCCTGTTCTGCCAGCAGGCTCCAGGCGGGATGGTTTTTCTCCGGCTCGAACACGGCGGTAGCCGAGCCTTGCGCGGCGCCCGCTCGCACGCTGGCGCGGCCGCGACCGCCGACCGCCAGCCCCAGACTGTCCAGCAATATGGATTTGCCCGCCCCGGTCTCACCGGTCAGCACATTCAGGCCGGGCGCGAATTCCAGCGCCGCCTGCTCGATCAGCACGATGTCACGGATAGTCAGCGCGGCGAGCATATTTTCCGAATCGCCTCCGAATCGCCCCCTCGAATCGTTAGAGGACCCGGTTAAAAGCCTTACTGATCCAGGAGCCTTTGTCTTCCCTGGGGCGCAAATTGCGGCCTTTCAGGATGTTATAGGAGTTCTTGTACCAGGCCGAACCGGGATAATTCTTGCCCAGCACGGCGGCGGCTGTCTGGGCCTCGCTGTCCAGCCCCAGGCTGTAATAGGACTCGCAGATGCGCTCCAGCGCCTCGGCGATCTGCGGCGTGGTCTGGTACTGGTCGATCACGGTGCGGAAGCGGTTGATGGCGCCGATGAAATCGCCGCGCTTGAGATAATAGCGCCCCACCGCCATCTCCTTGCCGGCCAGGTGATCGTTGGTCAGGTCGATCTTCAACGTGGCGTCGCGGGCATATTCGGTGTCGGGGAAACGCTGCACCACGTCCTGCAGCGCCACCAGCGCGCCTTCGGTGTTGGACTGGTCGCGCTGGATATCCACGATCTGCTCATAGAGCGAAATCGCCTTGATGTAGAAAGCATAGGCCACTTCGCTGCTGCCCGGATGCAGCGAGATATAATTGTCGGCGGTGGCGATGGCGCCGGCATAGTTGTTGGACTGGTAGGAGCAGAAGGCGCTGATCAGCATGGCGCGGCGCGCCCATACCGAATAGGGATGCTGGCGGTCCACTTCGTTGAACTGGGCGGCGCACAGGTCCCAGGCGCCGGCCCCGATCGCCCGCCAGCCGTCGGCATAAATCTGCTCGACGCTGCGCTCGCGATAGGCGGCGGCGTCCTTGTTGGCGTTGTTGGTTTCGTCGTCCTTGCCGCCGAAGATCGAGCATCCGGCCAGCACGGCCAAGGTGGCACCCATCAGGGCGGCGCGCGCAAAAGTCTTCAACCGGGCAGGCGTCATATGTGGTCCTTGGCGCGATTACCACGTCAAATCAATTACTTAACGTGGGTGTGGGGGCAGGTCCGCGCCGCTTCGGCTCTATATACCGTGCCGGTGCCGATTCAGGAAAGTGTCTCTTTAGACAAGTTCCACCCGTTCATAATTTGACGGATCGGAAAACAGCTTCCGCAAAAGGGCATTGTTGGTGGCATGGCCGGACTTGCGGCCCTCGAAGCGGGCGACCAGTGGCGCGCCGGCCAGCGCCATGTCGCCGATCGCGTCCAGGATCTTGTGGCGCACGAACTCGTCGGCAAAGCGCTGGCGCTCATGATTGACCACGCCGCTATCGTCCAGCGCCAGGGTGTTGAGCAGCGAGGCGCCCTTGGCCAGGTTCATCTGGTTGAGAGCTTCCAGCTCCTTGAGAAAGCCGAAGGTGCGGGCCGGGGCGATCTCGGCGCGAAAGCCGGCGCGGCTGAAGGCGAAGGCGTAATACTGCTCGCCGATCACCGGAAAGCTGAGTTCATAACTGTAAGACAGCGCGCTATCCGGCAGCAGCGAGGCCTTGGCGTCGCCGCTTTCCACCGTCACCGGCTTCAGCACCCTGATGACCTTGCGCGCCTCGGCCTGTTCGGCCAGTCCGGCGCCTTCCAGCAGGTCGAGATAGGCCAGCGCGTCGCCGTCCAGGATCGGCGGCTCCGGCCCGTCCAGGCTGACCAGCAGGTCGTCGATCTCAAGCCCCGCGGCGGCGGCCATCAAATGCTCGACCACACCGACCTTGGCGCTGCCCTGCCCAATCACCGTGCCCAGGCGCGTCTCGCTCACCTGGTCATAGCGGGCGGGAATATCGGCGCCCAGATCGCTGCGGCGAAAGACGATACCGCTGTTGGAGGCACCGGGCGCCAGGATCATGGTCACCGGTACCCCGGCATGCAGGGCGGTACCGGTCACGGTGACAGCTTGGGCGATGGTGCGGCGGGGCGTCATGGCATCAGTGTAGCCCGAAGGGCGAAGGCCCCGAAAGCTGTTGCCAGTTCCCGTCATGGAGCGTCTATTTGTCCTCAAGGGAGGGACCATGCGTTGGATTTGCGCATTCGGCGCCTTGTTGGGTCTGCCGGCTGCCGCCGCGGCCCCGCTCCCCGAACAACCGTATCGGATGGAGCCGGGCGGCCGCATGCTGACCGACGTCATGATCGACGGCCATGGCCCTTTTTCCTTCATAATCGACACCGCCTCAAGCCGGTCGCTGATCTTCGAGCATGTGCGTCGGCAATTGGGCCTGGCCCGGTCGCAGGCCGGCAGGTTGGTGGTTTACGGCATCAGTGACGTGGCCGAGGCGATGCCGGTGAAGCCGGGCGAATTGCGCGTCGCCGGCGAAACGGTACGCGGTCTCACCCTGGGCGTATTGCCCGACGCACCCGAGGCGCCCGACGGCATCCTGGGCGTGGATATCCTGTCCCGTTATCTGGTGGTGCTGGACCGCAGCGCGATGCGGCTCAGATTGCTGCCGCCAGGCACGGTGCCCAAGCCTTATGCCGGCTGGACCAAAGTCGAGTTGACGCCACACGGATTGAAAAACCTGCCCATCCAGTTCTGGTATCTCAAGACGCGGTTCAATGACCGCAACCTGACCGCCCTGTTCGATTCCGGCGCCGGCACGACCTTGATCAACTGGGACGCCGCCGAGCGGCTGGGGGTGCGGCAACGGCACTTCACGTCATATGGCCCCCCGCCAGCAGTGTTGCAGGACGAATTGGGCGCGCATGCGCCCGCCATCCGGGTCGATGGCTTGCGTGTCGCAGTGCCAGGAAAATCCTGGGACCGGCAATTCGCCATCATCGCCGACGCGCCGGCCTTCCATTATTTCGATCTGGAGGAGCGCCCCGCCGCCATCATCGGACCAAGCCTGCTTAAGGACAATTCTCTGGCGATCGATTTCGCCGGACACAGCCTCTATGTCGGGCCGTCGCTGAACGCGTCGTCCTCATCGGACCGGGTCCTTTGTACGCCGTGGCGATCGATTTCAGCGGGCGCGGCCTGTGCCGGACCGTCTCTGAACTAGGCCGCACAAACAAAAAGGGCGGCCATCAGGCCGCCCTTTTCAATTTCTGGATCTCCTTCCCTCGCCGCGTCCATACGCTGTCGCTATGGACCGGCTCGCCGGGGATGATAGCGCGCTTAGCGCGCTGTCAATTCGACTGGCGACGCAAAAAGGCCGGGATCTCGAACTGCTCGTCCCGCTTGTGATCGGGGAACAGGTCATCATCCTTGCCGCGCGGAGCTTCCGCCTGCTGGGGCTGCGGCATGGCGGGCATGGTCTGGGCCGTGGCGCGGGGAGCGCTGACGCGCGATTCCGGCTGCGGCTCGGCGCGCATGTCGGGCGCGGCCTTCTTGCGGCCGAAAAAGCCCCAGCCGCTCTTCTTTTCTTCCGGCGGGCGTACGGCCAGCGGCTGCTCAGCCACCGGACGGTAGCTTTCGGTGACGGGATACTTGGCCGACAGCGGCTCGGCAGCCACTTCCGGGGCGTCTTCGCCGCCCAGGATATAATCCTCGGCGGGGCTTTTTTCCGCGCCCATCTGGCTGGCCAGCGCGTCCATGGTGGCATGGACGGGACTGGCATACTGGGGCTGCGGCGCCGCCGAAACCGGCGCGGGCTGGGCGACGCGGGCCGGCGACTTCAGGTTCAGGTGCGGATGCAGCGGCCGCACCTTTTCCGGCAGCGGCATGCGCATCTGCTCGGCATCGATGCCGGTGGCCACCACGCTGACGCGAATGCGGCCTTCCATGTCGTCCAGGATGGTGTTGCCGAAGATGATGTTGGCGTCGGGATCGACTTCGGAACGGATGCGGTTGGCGGCCTGTTCGACTTCGAACAGCATCAGGTCCGGACCGCCGGTGATGTTGATGAGCACGCCCTTGGCGCCCTTCATGGTGACATCGTCCAGCAGCGGGTTGGAGATCGCCATGTCGGCGGCGCGCATGGCGCGGTCCTCGCCTTCGGCCTCGCCGGTGCCCATCATCGCCTTGCCCATCTCGGAGATCACCGACTTGATGTCGGCAAAGTCCAGGTTGATCAGGCCGGGCATCACGATCAGGTCGGTGACGCCGCGCACGCCGGCATGCAGCACTTCATCGGCCATGGCGAAGGCCTGGGCCATGGTGGTGCGCTCATTGGCGACGCGGAACAGGTTCTGGTTGGGAATGACGATCAGGGTGTGTACGAACTGCTGCAGATCCTGGATGCCGCGCTCGGCCACCCGCATGCGGCGGTCGCCTTCCAGGCTGAAGGGCTTGGTCACGACGCCAACGGTCAGGATGCCGGCCTCGCGCACCGCGCGGGCGATGACGGGGGCGGCGCCGGTGCCGGTGCCGCCGCCCATGCCGGCGGCGATGAACACCATGTGGGCGCCGGAGAGCTGCTCCATGATCTCGGTGAGGGATTCCTCGGCGCCGGCGCGGCCGATTTCGGGCTGGGCGCCTGCGCCCAACCCTTCGGTGGTGGAGACGCCAAGCTGGATGCGGCGCTGGGCCTTGGACTGGGCCAGGGCCTGGGCATCGGTGTTGGCGACAACAAAGTCGACGCCTTCAAGGCCGGCTTCGATCATGTTGTTGACGGCATTGCCGCCGGCGCCGCCCACGCCCAACACGGTGATGCGGGGACGCAATTCCTTGGACTCGGGGACTTTCAGGTTGATCGCCATGTCAGTTGTTCCTCATGTTGGTCGCCTCGGCTCTCGCCGGGGCTTGTGAGATGTTCCGATCACCTTGCAGCACGCCAGAATTCCCAACCGATTCGCTGTTGTATTGTTGAATCATTAGAGCCACCTGCGGGTCAACCGGCTGAGCCAGCTTTCATTCTTCTCCTGGCGGGCGCCTAAGGCGATATCAGGATTCAAAAGTTCGGGCGGCATGGTCGCGCCGGCCATCAACAGGCCGATGGCGGTGGCATAGTCGGGACCGGCCGACGCGGCGGCCAGGCCGGTGAAAGCCTGGGGCCGGCCGATGCGGACCTGCTTGTTCAGGATGCGTGCGGCCAGCTCGCGGGTGCCGGCCAACTGGCAGGCGCCGCCGGTCAAGACGGCGCGGCGGCCGGCGGCTACGTCGAAGCCTGAGGCGCGCAGCCGGGTCTGAACCTCGCCGAAAATCTCTTCCAAACGGGCCTGGATGATGCGGGTCAGCATGGAGCGCGGCAGGCGCAAGGCGGCATCGTCGCCCTCCTCGCCCATCTGGGCGACGGAGACCACATCGGCCCCGCCATCCATCTCGCCCATCGCGGCCCCGTACAGCGTCTTGGTGCGCTCGGCGGCGGCCAGGGGCGCCGCCAGCATGCGGGCAATGTCGCTGGTGACGGCAAAGCCGCCCATCGGCACCACATCGGCATGGACCAGATGGCCTTCCAGGAACACGGCGATGGAGGTGGTGCCGCCGCCCATGTCGATCACGGTGGCGCCGATCTGTTTTTCGTCCTCGGTCAGGGTGGACAGGCCCGAGGCATAGGCGCCGAACTGGGTGCCGATGACATTGAGATGGCAGCGTTCCACCGCCAGCTTGAGATTCTGCAAGGGGCTGGGCTTGACCGCCACCGCATGCATGGCGACGCCGATGCGCTGGCAGAACATGCCGGACGGGTTCTTCACCCCCCGCGCTTCATCCACCACATAGGTGGTGGGCGCGCTCTGGATGATCTCATGGCCTTCCAGCTTGGCGCGGGCCCGGCCGTCGGCCAGCAGCGCACGCAAGTGATTGTCCGAGACCAGCGCGCCGTCCAGCGACATCACGCTGCGGCTGGTGACCGACACCGGCTGGCCGCAATTGACGCTGATCAGCACATTCTGGATGCGGGCATCGGCCATGTTCTCGGCGGCGGCGACGCAGTCGCGGATGGATTCCTCGGCCTGTTCCAGGCTGGTGATGGTGCCTGCCTTGAGGCCGGAAGACTCCCGCAAGGCGCTGCCCAGCACCTTCAGCGAGCCGGCTTCGGCCTGGCCGATGACACAGACGATCTTGGACGTGCCGACATCCAGCGCCGACACAAGGCCGGTGCGGTAGGCGGGAATTTCATTGTTCACGCGCAAGCGGACCGTCTGGTTCATGTCTCTTTTCCTCGTTCCACGTCCTTCTTGTCGCCATTCTTGAGAAGGAAGAAGTAGTGCGTCGGTGAGCGCAAATCGATTTGGGTAACATCGCGCTCCAGGATCGAACTGTCGATGATCAAATGCTCCAGCGCGTCGAGTTGTTTCTGCCAGCCGGTTTCCGGCAGCTGCACCACGACTCCATCATCCAGGATCAGGTTCCAGCGGCGCATGGAGACGCGGGCGTAGGCCGCGATGCGGGCGGCGATGGCGCGCTTGGCTTGCACCGCCTCTACCAGGTCGGCGGCGGCCTGGGGCGCACCGGCGCCCACCAGCTTTGGCAGGCGGCGGAACTTTTCCACGTCGTGACTGGTGATGGGGCGGCCATTGCGTTCCACCACGGTGATCGGCGCTTCACCCTTGGCGTTGCCAGAGAAATTTTCAGGCGGCTGCCACAAGGCGAAGGGGCGTTTTTCGACCAATGTCACATAGATGGCGTCGGGATAGCGGCGATGGATTTCGGCATCGGCAATCCAGTCCAGCCGGGCCAGGCGGTTCTGCGCAGCCCACAGGTCGGCGCTGAAGATGGACTCGCCGGGCTTCATTCCCAGGACTTCCAGTACCTGGGGATAGGGCGTGCGGCGGTTGCCGGTGATGTGGATTTCCGAAATGCCGAAGCCGGCATCGGCGGTGATGACGGCAAAACCGCGTCCCACCGCATGGAAACCGCGCCCGATCACGCCACTGGCCAGGAGCGCGCCCAGCAGCACAAGAATCAGCAACAAGCCGCACAGCGCCATGATGGGACGGCGCACGAACATCGACAGGCGCGCCGCCATCCGGCCCATCGCGCCGGTATCCTTGTCGCGGCGGGCGCTGCCCGGCTGCACGGCGGGAAGCTCGCGGCGGCCCTTGGCGGCAGCGGGGCGCACGCTCTGGGTGCGTGCCTTGGTGCGGCCCTTGCGTTCCGCAGTTACCGATCGCATGACGCGTCCTCCACAATCCAACGGCACAATTTGGCGTACGACATTCCGATATGCGCAGCTTGCTCAGGCACCAGCGAGGTCGGGGTCATGCCCGGCTGGGTGTTGGTTTCCAGCAGGATCATGCGCTGGCGCGCATCGGTGTCGTCGTAACGGAAATCGGTGCGGGTGACGCCGCGGCAGCCCAGCACCTTGTGGGCGGCGATCGCCAGTTCCATGGCTTGCGCAGCGGCCTTCTGCGGAATCTGCGCCGGGATCACATGCTTGGAACCTCCGGGCGCATATTTGGCTTCGTAATCGTAGAATTCCAGCTCGGTGGTGATCTCGGTCACGCCCAGGGCCCTCTCTTTTCCGAAGAGATTGGCGCCCATGACGCTGACCGTGAGTTCGCGGCCCGGCACGAATTCTTCCACCATCATTTCGCTGGAAAGGTTCCAGGTGTCGGCGCCCAGTTCGGCGGGCGGGCGGTTGTCGCCCTTGCGGATGATGTAGATGCCGACCGACGAGCCTTCATTCACCGGCTTGATGACATAAGGCGGCTCCATCAGGTGCGCCTTCGCCACCTCGCGGCGGTCGGCGACGATGGAATTGACAACCGGCAGGCCAGCGGCGCGGTAAACGTCCTTGGTGCGCTCCTTGTGCATGGCCAGCGCCGAGGAGAGCACGCCGGAATGCGTATAAGGAATGCGCATTAGCTCCAGCAGGCCCTGCACCGTGCCGTCTTCGCCGAAGCGGCCATGCAAGGCGTTGAACACCGCATCCGGTTTGGCTTCGAACAGTTGCTGGCCGGGATTGGGGCCGGGATCGAGCGGGGCGGCATCAAAGCCTTCTTCGCGCAGTGCCGCGACGACACCACGCCCCGACGACAGCGAGACTTCGCGTTCGGCGGACATACCGCCCATCAACACAGCGATTTTGCGGAAGGTCGTCATGCGATCCCTACCCGCTTGATTTCCCATTCCAGGGTGACGCCGGATTTTTCAAAAACGCGCTTGCGCACTTCTTCGCCCAACGCTTCCAGATCGGCGGCAGTCGCATCGCCGGTGTTGATCAGGAAGTTGGTGTGCTTCTCGCTGACCTGCGCCGCGCCGATCATCAGTCCGCGGCAACCGGCTTGATCGACAAGCTGCCAAGCCTTGTGGCCCGGCGGATTCTTGAAGGTGCTGCCGCCGGTTTTCGACTTGATCGGCTGACTGGCTTCCCGGTTGGCGGACAATTCTTCCATGCGGGCGCGAATGGCGGCCGGTTCATCCCTGCGGCCTTCGAACACTGCCTCGACGAAAATCAACCCGTCGCGCGCGCCCTGCGCCTTGCGGTAGGTGAAATCCATTTCAGCGCTGGAAAGCCTGATTTCATTGCCTTTTTCGTCGATGGCGATGGCTTCGACAAAGACATCTTTGATCTCGCTGCCATAGCAGCCGGCATTCATCTTCAAGGCGCCGCCGATGGTGCCGGGCACGCCCCGCAGGAATTCGAGACCGGCGATGCCCGCGTCGGCGGCAGTGCGCGCCACCGCGCCGTCCAGTGCCGCGGCGCCGGCACGTACGCGCAGACCCTCGGTGGAAACTTTTCCAAAGGCGGACGACAGCCGCACCACCACGCCGGGAATGCCGCCGTCGCGCACCAGAAGATTGGAGCCCACCCCGATCACCGACACGCGCAGATCGTCAGGCTTGGCGGCGAGGAAGCTGGCAAGATCCTCGGCATCGGCGGGACGGAACAGGATTTCAGCCGGACCACCGGCGCGGAACCACACCAGGTCCTTGAGGCCTGCGCCCATCGTCAGCGAGCCGCGCACCGGCGGAAGCATGTCGCAAGGCCGGGTCATCATCAAACCAACCCCTCCAGCTTTTTCGGAAGGTTATACATCCAGACGGTAATGGAACCGGCGCCGGTGCCGATGATCGCCGCGCCCGGCTTCACATAGGGCGCTACGGCGGCGGCAAGATCGTCTTCGCCATCGATGGTAATGACATTGCGGTGGCCATGGGCGCGCAGCGCCTCGGCATAGCTGTCGCGATTGATACCGTCGATGGGCTGTTCGCCCGCGGCATAGACCGGCGCGATGATCGCCACATCGGCGTCATTAAGGCAGGTTGCGAACTGCTCAAACGTATCGCGCAACCGCGTGTAGCGATGCGGCTGCACCACCGCCACGATGGGACCGGCGTAAGCCTGGCGCGCCGCCTTGACCGCCGCGGCGATCTTGAAGGGATTATGGGCGTAATCGTCGATAATCGACGCGCCGTTCACTTCACCCACCTTGGTGAAGCGGCGGCCGACGCCGCGGAAACCCGCCAAACCCTTGCGGATCACGTCATCCTTCACGCCCAGCTCGCGCGCCACCACGATGGCGGCCATGGCGTTCTGGACATTGTGCTCGCCCGGCATGGGCAGGCGCATCTTGTCCAGCCGCACTTCGGTGCCCTTGCGGCGGTCGGTGAAGACCACATCGAAATGCGACAGGCCTTCGGAGAAACTGACATTCACCGCCCGGGCATCGGCTTGGGGGCTAAAGCCATAAGTGATCATGCGCCGGTCGGTGATGCGGCCCACCATGGCCTGCACTTCCGGATGGTCAATGCACAGCACCGCAAAGCCATAAAAAGGCACATTCTCGACAAAGCGCTGGAAGGCGTCGCGCATATTGTCGAAGGTGCCGTAGAAATCCAGATGGTCGGGGTCTTCGTTGGTCACCACCGCCACGGTGGCGGGCAGGCGCAGGAAGGTGCCGTCGGATTCATCGGCCTCCACCACCACCCACTCACCGGCGCCCAGGCGCGCTTTGGTGCCATAGGCGTTGATGATGCCGCCATTGACCACGGTGGGGTCCATGCCGCCGGCATCCAGCAGCGCCGCGACCAGGGTCGTGGTCGTGGTCTTGCCATTGGTGCCGGCGATGGCGATGCAGGAACGCAGACGCATGATCTCGGCCAGCATCTCGGCGCGGCGCACCAAGGGCAGGCTCAGCGCGCGGGCGGCGTCGAACTCGACATTGCCGGGCTTGACGGCCGAGGAATAGACCACGGCATGGGCGTCTTTCAGGTTATCGGCATTGTGGCCGACATGGATGGTCATGCCGAGACTGCGCAACCGCTTGACGTTGGCATTCTCCGCCACGTCGCTGCCCTGAACCTTGTAGCCCAGATTGTGCATGATCTCGGCGATGCCGCTCATGCCGATGCCGCCGATGCCGATGAAGTGGATGGCGCCGATATCCAGCGGTACGCGGGTGGTCACGGTCGCCATTACGCCGCCCTCTGCATAATGGACTCGACAGCGTCGGCCAGCTTGCCGGCGGCATTGGGTGTCGCCAAGCCTTGCGCGGCGGCGGCGCGGCGGGCCAGGTCCAGAGGATCGGCGAAAATCTTTATCAACATTTGGGCCAATAGATCCGGGCTCAACTCGCGCTCCGCCGCCCGCCAGCCGGCATTGGCGCGGGCCAGGATGTCGGCGTTCGGCGTCTGGTTGTCGTCCAGTGCGCCGGGCAGCGGCACCAGGATGGCGGGACGGCCGATGGCCATCAGTTCGGCCACGGTGCCGGCGCCGGAGCGGGCGATCACCAGATGGGTCTCGGCCATGCGGCGCGGCAAGTCGGAAAAGAAACTCTGCAGCTCGGCGCGGATCTCGGCATTGCCATAAATCTCGCGCACCTGTTCGATGTCTTCGGGGCGACATTGCTGCACCACCGACAGGCGCATCTTCATGTCGTGCGGCAGCCGGGTCAGTGCAGCGGGCACGATCTGGCTGAGGGCGCGGGCACCCTGGCTGCCGCCGAACACCAGGAGGCGCAGCGGTCCGCCCGCTTCCGGCAAGTTATATGGTGTGGCCCACAGCGCCTCGACTTCAGGGCGCAGGGGATTGCCGGTCAGCACGATCTTGGAGATGTCCGTCGGCGCAAAGCGGGCAATGGGAAAGGCCGCGGCCACCAGCTTGACCTTGTTCATCACCAGCCGGTTGGCGCGGCCGACCACGGCATTCTGTTCGATGATGGCGGTGGGCAGGCGCGCGAGATTTGCCGCGACCATCACCGGCACGCTGGGATAGCCGCCAAAGCCGATCACCGCGGCGGGCTTGAGCCGCAGCAGCTTGGCGAAGGCAATGGCGATGCCGGCCGCGATCTTGAACGGCGCGGCAATGGCGTTGAAGGGCGAGGACGGCACCGTCTCGATCCGGGCGCGCGGAAAGGCGGTGGCGTAATTGGCGAAGCGACTGTCGGTCATCACCACAATCTCGCAGCCGCGCTTGACCAACTCGCCCGCCAGCGCCTGGGCGGGGAACAGATGCCCGCCGGTACCGCCTGCTGACAGGACGATCAAACTCATGCCGCCCGCACCATGAAGAAACTGGGATCATCACGGGTGGTCATGCGGATATTGGGACGCTGGCGTGTCACCGCCAAAGCGAAACCCATCGTCAGGGCGACGGCAAACAACGACGAGCCGCCATAGGATATAAAGGGCAAGGTCATGCCCTTGGCCGGCAGCAAGGACACAGCCACGCCCATATTGATGAAGGCCTGCACGGCGGTGACCACGGCCAACCCCGCGCCCGCCAATTGCGCGAAAGGCTCTCGGGACGCGGCCGCGCGCAACAACAGCCGCACGGTCAGGATGCAGAACATCAGGGCGATCAGGCCGCAGAGCAGGAAGCCGAACTCCTCCCCCGCCACCGCGAAGATGAAATCGGAATGGGCATCGGGAATGCGATACTTGATGGTGCCGGCGCCCGGGCCCACGCCGGTGAGACCGCCATGGGCAAAGGCTTTCAGCGCCAGCCCGGCCTGATAGCCGGTGCCGTCTTCGCTGAGATATTGCTCCACCCGATGATGGACATGCGGGAAGATTTCATAGGCGATAAAGCCCAGCACCCCGGCGATGCCGATGCCGGCGCCGACCCAGACAAAGGACATGCCCCAGAAGAACAGCATGGCGCCCCACAGGCACAGCAGCAGCCCGGTCTGGCCCACATCCGGCTGGCGGATCAGGATCAGCAGCGCCGGCACCAGCAGCAGGAAGGTTACCACCGGCTTGGGAATCGCCAGTGGCTGGCGGTCGGCCAGCACTGCTGCGGCCAGGATGGCAAAGCTGGGCTTGAGGAATTCCGAGGGCTGCAGCGCGAAGGGCCCCAGATCCAGCTCGCGGCGCGCGCCCAAGACGTCAGCGCCCACGAACAGCACCAGGAACGACCCGATCAGGGCACAGGCGAACGTCACCGCCGCGAGAATACGGATCTGGCGCAACGACAGAAGCGACACCGAACACAGGATGCCGATCGCCATGACGCCGAACACCAGCTGGCGCGCGGTATAGCGGAAGTCGCCGGCCGAAAGCGGCCCACCGGTGATGGCGGGGCTGGCGGCAAAGGCCAACATCAATCCGATGCCCGCCAGCACCAACATGCACAACAGGGCGACGCGGTCCACCGTGAACCACCAGTTGGCGAAGCCGCTTTTGTCGGACCGGTTCAGCATCAGGCCACCTTCACGTCGCGAGGCAGCTTGGACACCAAGCTGCGGAAGACATCGCCGCGCTGCTCGAAATCTTTGAACTGGTCATAGGAGGCGCAGGCCGGCGACAGAAGCACCACAGGCGAAGGCGCCGAAGACGCGGCCGCATCCGCAGCCGCGCTGGCCACCGCCGCATCGATGGTGCCGGACATGTCATAAGGCGCCTTGCCGTCCAGGGTGCGGGCGAATTGCGGCGCCGCTTCGCCGATCAGATAGGCCTTGCGCACTCGCGGGAAGAATTCGGACAGGCTTTCGATGCCGCCGTCCTTGGGCTTGCCGCCGGCGATCCAGAAAATATCGGGATAGACCGCCAGCGCCCGCGCCGTGGCGTCGGCGTTGGTCGCCTTGGAGTCGTTGATGAAGGCGGTCTTGCCGATATGGCCGACATCTTCCATGCGGTGCGCCAGGCCCGGGAAGCTGGAGATGGCGGTGGCAATCGCCTTGACGTCGGAGATGAAGGGCCGCACCGCGCCGTAAGCCAGCGCCGCATTCTGCCAATTGTGCGTGCCGGGCAGACGCGCAGCGGCAGCCATGTCCATCACCTTCACGGCGCGCGCGCCCATGGCGTCGTACAAGGTGCCATCCACCACAAAGATGCCGCGGCCCAACACCTTGCCCACCGAAACCGGATGCGCCTGGGCGCCACCAGCAGCGGACAATTGCGTGAAGATGGCGGAGGAATAGGCGTCATCCACGCCGATCGCGACCTGGCCATCCTTGGCGGTCTGGCGCATCAGCCGTGCTTTGATGGCGGCATAATTCTCCATGGTGCCATGACGGTCGATGTGATCGGGCGACAGGTTGGACAGGATGCCGACATCCGGCGTCAGGCCCGGCGCCAGGTCGATCTGGAAGCTGGACATTTCCAGCACATAGATGGTCTTAGCCGAAGGCGGCGCCAGCTCCAGCACCGATCTGCCGATATTGCCGCCGATCTGGGCGTCAAAACCGCATTGGGTGAGGATATGCCCCACCAG
Organism: Alphaproteobacteria bacterium; assembly: GCA_013697055.1. Taxonomy (GTDB): domain Bacteria; phylum Pseudomonadota; class Alphaproteobacteria; order Micropepsales; family Micropepsaceae; genus Rhizomicrobium. Next base: position 5,606 of record JACCXK010000204.1, on the reverse strand, counting down.
CGCGGTGGTGGTGGACTTGCCATTGGTGCCGGTGATGGCGATCACCGGCGCCTTGGCGCTGCCATTTGGATCAGGGCGGATTTCATGGGCGAACAATTCGACATCGCCGATGATCTTCACACCGGCACGGTTGGCATGTTCCACCACGCCATGGGGCCTCGGATGGGTCAGGGGCACGCCGGGCGACAGGATCAGGGCCGCGATATTCTCCCACGGCCATTCGCGCCAGGGCATCAGTTCGGCGCCTTCCTGGCCGCCCAAGTCGCGGGCGTTGCTGTTGTCGTCCCAGGCGATCACCTTTGTGCCGCCGGCCACCAATGCGCGCACCGCACCCAGCCCGGTACGGGCCAAGCCGAAAATGGCAACGGTGCGATTGGCGAAGGCGCGGCTGGGGATCATCTAGCGAAGCTTCAAGGTTGCGAGGCCGAGCAGCGCCAGCACCACCGCCACGATCCAGAAACGGATCACGATGGTGGGTTCGGTCCAGCCAAGCTGTTCGTAATGGTGATGAATGGGCGCCATGCGGAAGACGCGCTTGCCGGTGAGCTTGAAGGAGATAACCTGCACCACGACAGACACGGTCTCCACCACAAACAGGCCACCGACAATGGCCAGCACAATCTCATGCTTGACCGCCACGGCGACCACGCCCAGCGCACCGCCCAGCGGCAAGGAGCCGGTATCGCCCATGAAGATGGCGGCAGGGGGCGCGTTGTACCAGAGAAAACCCAAGCCGGCGCCGACCAGCGCCGCCAGGAAGATCGCCAGTTCGCCGGCATATTCGATATAGGGAATCTGCAGGTAAGCGGCGAAACGCTCATTGCCGACCAGATAGACGATCAGGGTGAAGGTGGCAGCGGCGATCATCACCGGCACGATGGCAAGGCCATCCAGCCCGTCGGTGAAGTTCACGGCATTGGCAGCGCCGGCGATGACGAAAGCGCCAACGACCAGAAAGAACAGACCCAGCGGCAACAGCGCCGTCTTGATGAAGGGAATGGCCAGCACGCCTGACAGAGCCGGGGTTTCGGAGCCCATGATCAGCCAGGTGGCGAACACCGCCACACCGAACTCGATCAGCAGGCGCATGCGGCTGGAAAGCCCGTCCGAAGTGCGCTTGGTCACCTTATAATAGTCATCCAGAAAACCCAGCAGGCCGTAGGTCGCCGTCACCAGCAGCGCGATCCAGACATAACGGTTGGACGGACTGGCCCACAGCAAGGTCGAACCCACCCAGGGGATCAGGATCAGCAATCCGCCCATAGTCGGGGTGCCGGCCTTTTCCAGGATATGGCGTTGCGGCCCGTCGCTGCGGATGGGTTGGCCCTTGCCCTGTTTCACCTTCAGCCAGCGGATCAGCATGGGATTGATCAGGAAGGCGATCATCAACGCGGTCACCACCGCCGCACCGGAGCGGAAGGTCAGGTATTTGAACAGGCGGAAGAAAGCGAGCTGGTCGGTGTGGGTAAGAAGCGACAAGTAATAAAGCATCAACCGCCCTTCACTTGTTTTTGGTCTTTGAGAGCTTCCACGATCATGGACATGCGGGCGCCGTTGGAACCTTTGACCAGCACGGTGTCACCGGCTTTCAACGTTTCGGCCACCATCGGCAGCAAGGCATCGGAGGTTTCGGCATAGCCGCCGCGGCGCGAAGCCGGCAACGCATCCCACAGCGTCTTCATCTGCGTGCCGCTGACGAATACCAGGTCCACCTCGTTGGCTTCAATGGGCGCGACGAGGCCCGCATGATGGGCGATACCGCCTTCGCCCATTTCCAGCATGTCGCCCAGCACCGCGATTTTGCGACCATTGGCAGCGCCCAGCAGCGCCAGCGCCGCCGTCATGGAGGCGGGGTTGGCGTTGTAGCTTTCGTCGATCACCGAAATGCCGTTCGCATCAAAGCGGGCGCCGCGGCCTTTCAAGGCGGTGAAGCTCTTCAGTGCCGCGGCAGCGTTCAGCACATTGCCTTCCAGTAACGCGATGGCGGCCAGCGCGCCCACCACATTCTGGGCAATATGCTCGCCCGGCGCGCCGACAAGACAATCGACCGCGACACCAAGAATGTCGGCCTTCACCCGCATGCCCTCGCCATCCAGGGTGAAGGAAATCAGCTTGGCATCGCCGTTCGAACCAAAGGTGACAATGCGCGACACTTGGGCCTGTTTGGCGCGGGCCTTCAGCCGTTCCGCATAAGGCGAGTCCGACGGGATCAGGCCTGCGCCGCCCGGCAGCAAGCCTTCAAAGATTTCGGATTTGGCGTCGGCGATGGCTTCGCAGTTGCCGAAGAATTCCAGATGCGCCGGCGCGATGGTGGTGACCAGCGCCACATGCGGCCGTACAAAGCTGACAAGGTTCCGCAATTCGCCGAAATGGTTCATTCCCACTTCAAAAATGCCGTATTCGGCATCGCGCGGCAGCGACGCCAGGGACAACGGCACGCCCCAATGATTGTTGTAGCTGGCGGCGCTGGCATGGGTGCGGCCCAACGCATTGCAGGCCAGCGCAAGAATCTCCTTGGTGGTGGTTTTTCCGGCGCTGCCGGTGACGGCGAGGATTTTGGCATTGCTGCGGGCCCGCGCCGCGCGCGCTAGATCCTCCAGCCCACGCTGGGTGTGACCGACAGTGAGAAGCGCGCCCGTGACGCCTTCGGGCGCATGGGTCACCAGCGCCGCGCCGGCCTTGGCGTCAAAGGCGGCGCGGACGAAATCATGGCCATCGCGATTGTCGCCCTTCAGGGCCACGAACAGGTCGCCCTCTTTCAGGGTCCGGGTGTCGATCGACAGGCCATTGACGGCAAAAGGCTTGGTGGCCTGCCCGCAAGTGGCGGCTTCCGCTTCAAGGTGCGACCACAGGCTCATGCCGCCCGCCCTCCCAGCGAAAGCGCGGCGGCAATCGCCTGCTCGCGGTCGGAGAAGGGGTGCACTTCGCCCTTTATATACTGGCCGGTCTCATGGCCCTTGCCGGCGATGATCAGCACGTCGCCGGTGCCCAGTTCCGCCACCGCGGCGTGGATGGCTTCGGCGCGGTCGCCGATCTCCCGCGCGCCACGGGCGGCGGCCAGGATTTCGGCGCGGATGACAGCGGGGTCTTCGGTGCGGGGATTGTCGTCGGTGACGATCACGTCATCGGCCAGCTTGACGGCGGCCGCGCCCATCAACGGACGCTTGCCCTTGTCGCGGTCGCCGCCGCAGCCAAACACGATATGCAGGCGGTTTGCGGTATGGGGGCGCAAGGCCTCCAGCACTTTTTCCACCGAGTCCGGGGTATGGGCATAGTCGACATAGATCGGCGCGCCCGATTTGGCGAAGGCGACCTTCTCCATCCGGCCCGACGCGCCCTTGAGATGTTCCAGCGCCGCAAACACCTTGTCCGCATTTTCGCCAAGCCCGATGGCCAGGCCGGCCGCGACCAGGGCATTCGAGGTCTGGAAGCCGCCCGCCAGCGGTAAAGTCAGATGATGGATTTTTCCCGCGTAGCGCAACGTCAAGCCTTGCGTGCCGCCCTGGTCCTCCCGGCGATCCAGGTGAATGGTCTCGCCCTTGCGACCCACCGTAATCAGGCGCAAACCGCGCGCCTGGGCCGCGGCGATGAAACGCTCGGCATGCTCAGCATCCGCATTGACCACCGCCACGCCGCCATCGGCCACCACTTCGGTGAACAGCCGCAGCTTGGCGGTGATGTAATCCTCGAAGGTCGGATGATAATCCATATGGTCGCGGGTGATGTTGGTGAAACCGCAGCCCTTGATCTTGACGCCATCCAGCCGGTGCTGGTCCAGGCCGTGACTGGATGCTTCGATCGCCAAGTGGTCCACGCCATCGGCCTTCAGCCTGGCCAGCAACTCGTGAATTTCCACCGGGTCCGGCGTGGTGTGTGCCAGCGGCAGCACGCCGCTAGGCCCGATCACGCCGACTGTGCCGAGGCTGGCAGCCGGCTTGCCCAGCGCGGTCCAGATTTCGCGCAGGAAGGCGACGATGGAAGACTTGCCCTTGGTGCCGGTGACGGCGGCGACGATGTCGGGCTGGCTGGCGAAGAAGGCGGCGGCATAGCGCGCCAAACCGGCACGGGGATTTTCGTCGGCGATGAAGCGCACGCCCAGCGCCGCAACATCGTCCGCCATTGCCGGCGCACCCAGCACCGCCACGGCGCCGCGCGCGACGGCGTCTTTCACGAATTTGGCGCCATCGGTCTTGGTGCCCGCCAAAGCGGCGAACAGATAACCTGGTTTCACTTTGCGGCTGTCGCTTGTCAGGCCGGTAAAGCCTTTCGTGCCCGCCATTGTCGAATGTGATTGTGGCGTCATTGCGAGGCCAGCTTGGTCGGGGACGCGTTGTCGGGAACACTTGGCGGCTGGGCGGTGTTGGGAACACCCAGCAGCGGCGCGATGCGCGCGATGACCCGTCCCACCGCAGGTGCCGCCGTCCAGCCGGCCAGCGCGAAACCGGCCGTCGCCTTGGTGCCGTGCGGCTGGTCGAGCAGGATGTACACGACATAGCGCGGATTGTGCGCCGGGAACACGCCGTAGAAGCTGGTACGCAAGGCATGCGGGATGTAGCGGCCACCAGGCCCCGGCACCTGGGCCGAGCCGGTCTTGCCGCCCACGTCATAACCGGGGACGTCGGCGCGTCTTCCCGAACCGTTGGTCACGACATAGCGCAGGAGGTCGCGCATCTGGTCCGATACGTCCGGGCGGATCACCTGCTCGCCGCGCAGGTCGGTTGATTCCTGCTTGACGAAGGTCGGAACGATGCGGCGGCCGCCATTGACCACCTGCGCCGCGGCCGTAACGAAAGACAGCGGCGTCACCGAGATGCCCTGGCCGAAACCGATGGTGGCGGTGGCGATTTCGCCCCAGTTGCTGCTGGGCGGATAGAGCGGCCGCGCGGTTTCCGGCAACTCGCTCTTCAACGGCTTGAGTATGCCCACATGGGTAAGAAATGCGCGCTGGCGGGCCGAACCGCTGCGCATCGCGATCTGGCTGGTGCCGATGTTGGAGGACTGGGCCAAAATATCGCGCGCCGCCAATGTCGCCGGCATGTGTTCGGCTTCATGGATGGTGAACTTGCCCAGCTTCATGCCTTGGCCGATGGGGAAGATTTCGTCCAGGCTTTTGAGCGTGCGATCCTCCAATGCCATGGTGAAAGTGAGGATCTTGAAGATGGAGCCCAGTTCATAGACATCCTGGGCCATGATGTTGCGAGTGGAATCGTGCTCGCCCAGCCTGCGCTGGTTGGGATCGAAATCCGGCTGCGAGGTCATGGCCAGAACTTCGCCGGTATTGACGTCCATCACGACGCCGCCGGCCGCGCGGGCCGTGAAGGTCTCGCGCGCCTGCTGCACCTCATGCATCAGGATGTATTGCACGCGCATATCGATGGAGGTGGCGACCTTGCCGCCGGCCGCCTCGTGGATGTGGTCCTGCAGACCCAGTTCAAGACCGCTGACGCCGGCATTGTCGGCATCGGTGACACCAATCATCTGCGCCGCATTGCGGCCGTCGGGATAGTAGCGCTTGCTGCCCGGCTCGAACTCCAGCCCCGGCAGGCCCAGATGCATCACCCTGGCCTCGGTGGCGGGCGTGATCTGGCGGGCGACCAGCACATAGG
>JACCXK010000183.1 GCA_013697055.1 Alphaproteobacteria bacterium | reverse complement strand
ATCCTGGTGGCCGAGCTGGTGCCGGCCGTCATGGCTTGGGCGCGCGGGCCGATGGCCGCACTGACCGCCGGTTGCCTAGATGATCCCAGGGTCGCCATTCACGCGGGCAATGTCGGGGATGTGATCGCATCAAGGCCGGGAGGCTTCGACGCCATCATCCTGGACGTGGACAATGGTCCGGGCGGCTTCACCCGCGATGCGAACGACAGGCTTTACGAAACCAAAGGTCTTGCCGCGGCGCGCAAGGCCTTGCGGCCGGGCGGCATATTGGCGGTCTGGTCGGTGGCGCCGGACGACAAGTTCTCCGACCGCCTCGCGGTTGCGGGTCTTTCGGTCGAGAAGGTCAGAAGCCGCGCCAACAAGGGCCGCGGCGCCTGGCACACCATCTGGATCGCCACGAAGAGAAGCGGCAAAACCCAGCCTTAGCCCGGTATTTTGGAACCTTGCATCCACGGTCCCAATAGTTCAGTTTCCGCCTTGATCATCGCCGCACTCAAACAGAATGGACCCCCAATGGCCGCCCGCAGAAACAACGCCCGCAAAAAAGACAAAAGGCGCCGGCATGCGAAATCCCGCAAGGCCGCCGCTGAAGCGGCCGCCGCGAATGTGCAGAGCGCCGGGCAGCAGCAGTCCCCGACACGTCGGGCAACCGCGACCCGCTAGGTCTGCGGTTTTTGCCAGGACATCAAAAAAGAAAAGGCGCGGAGATCGCTCTTCGCGCCTTTTCATTTGCGTCATTCAAATCAGCCCATATGGGCCAGGACCGCCAGCAGCAACAGCGCCACGATGTTGGTGATCTTGATCATCGGATTGACGGCGGGACCGGCGGTATCCTTGTAGGGATCGCCGACCGTGTCGCCCGTCACCGCGGCCTTGTGGGCTTCACTGCCCTTGCCGCCGTGATGGCCGTCCTCGATGTACTTCTTGGCATTGTCCCAGGCGCCGCCACCGGACGTCATCGACACGGCCACAAAGAGGCCGGTGACGATCACGCCCATCAGCATGGCGCCGACGGCGTTGAAAGCCTGGGTCTTGCCCGCAATCCAGTTCACCAGCACGAACAGGACGATGGGCGAGAATACCGGCAGCATGGAAGGGATCACCATTTCCTTGATGGCGGCCTTTGTCAGCAGGTCCACGGCGCGGGCATAGTTGGGTTTCTGGGTGCCCTGCATGATGCCCGGCATTTCGCGGAACTGCTTGCGCACCTCCTCGACCACCGCGCCGGCCGCACGGCCCACCGCCGTCATGGCCATGCCGCCGAACGAGTAAGGCAGCAAGCCGCCAATCAACAGGCCCACCACAACCCAGGGATCGGAAAGGCTGAAGGTCGGCAGCTCGAGGCCGGCGAAGAAGCCGGTGCCCTGGGCGGCGAAATACTTCAGGTCCTGGGTGTAAGCGGCGAACAGCACCAGCGCGCCGAGGCCCGCCGAACCGATGGCGTAACCCTTGGTGACGGCCTTGGTGGTATTGCCGACCGCGTCCAGCGCGTCCGTGGTCTTGCGGACATCGCCTTCCAGGCCGGCCATTTCGGCAATGCCGCCGGCATTGTCGGTGACCGGGCCGAAAGCATCCAGCGCCACCACCATGCCCGCCAGCGACAGCATCGTCGACACCGCGATGGCGATGCCGAACAGGCCCGCCAGCATGTAGGTGATGATGATGCCGGCGCAGATCACCAGCGCCACCGGCGCGGTGGATTCCATCGAGATCGCCAGGCCCTGGATCACGTTGGTGCCGTGACCGGTGACCGACGACTTGGCGATGGACTGCACCGGGCGGTAGTTGGTGCCGGTATAATATTCGGTGATCACGATCAGCGCGCCGGTGACGGCGAGACCCACCACGCCGCACCAGAACAGGGTCATGCCGCTATAGTCCATGCCGCCCGAGTTGATCGCCGTGTCCATGCCGATCAGCTTGTCGGTGAGCGGCCACAGGCCGATCAAGGACAGGACCACGGTGGCGATCACGCCCTTGTAGAGAGCGCCCATGATGTTCTTGGAGGCGCCCAGACGGACGAAGAAGGTGCCGATGATCGAGGTCACGATGCTCATGGCCGCGATGGCCAGGGGATAGATCATCAGCTGGGCCTTGATCTCGCCCGAGAAATAGATCGAGGCCAGCACCATGGTGGCGACCGTGGTCACCGCAAAGGTTTCGAACAGGTCGGCCGCCATGCCGGCGCAATCGCCGACATTGTCGCCCACATTGTCGGCGATGGTGGCCGGATTGCGGGGGTCATCTTCGGGAATGCCCGCCTCGACCTTGCCGACCATGTCGCCGCCGACGTCAGCGCCCTTGGTGAAGATGCCGCCGCCGAGGCGCGCGAAGATCGAGATCAGCGAAGCGCCGAAGCCCAGGCCCACGAGGCTGTCCACGATGATGCGGCTCTGCTCGGTGCTTTCCAGGGAAAGACCAAGGCCCTTGGTGAGGAAGGCGTAGTAGCCGGCGACCGCCAGCAAGCCCAAGCCCACCACCAACATGCCGGTGACGGCGCCGGAGCGGAACGCCACCGACAGGCCCGCAGCCAGGCCGCTGCGCGAAGCCTCGGCGGTGCGGACGTTCGCCCGCACGGAGACATACATGCCGACGTAACCGGCGGCGCCCGACAGACCCGCACCGATCAGGAAGCCGATCGCCACCTGCCAGCCCAGAACGAAGAAGGCCAGCGCAAAGATCACCACGCCGACCGCGGCGATGGTGGTGTATTGACGGTTGAGATAGGCGGCCGCGCCTTCCTGGATGGCGGCGGCGATTTCCTGCATCCGGGCGTTGCCGGCCGACAGGCTGAGAACGGACCGGATGGTCCAGAGGCCGTACAGCAGCGCAAGCACGCCGCTGGCCAAGATGATTTCCAATTCCATGCAGTCCCCCAGAGGTGGTTTCGTTTTGGGTCGGAGCGCGCCCGCTCGTTGAGAGAGGATGGGCGCGGAGCCGATCCCCATGGCCGGTGCCTCGGCTGTAAACGCCGGACTCGCCGCTTCAAGGGCGGGCGGAGACTGCCAAAACCCGCTTTATGAGGCAACCCGAAAAGCCGCCGGGAACAGGGCCAAATCAGGCCTCACAGCGCGATTTCACGGGGTTTTTGTGGGCATCGAGGTCCGGCTGGTTGGCCGGGGCGGTCAGGGCCTGGGTCTGGACCGGATGCAACTCTGCGATCTGGACGGTGCAGACCGTGATCAGCTTGACCTTGTCGGCGCCCATCACCTTGCGGGCAGCGGCCAGCAGGCGCGCTTCCAGCCTGGGCACGTCCACGCTTTCCGGGTCTTCGGCGGTGGTGACGGCGATCCCGTTCACGTCGCGCACCATGAGGTCCTGGATGAAGGGCAGCTTATCGCGCACTGCCAGTGCGATGGTATCGGACTTGGCGGTAAGGCGGGTGGAGATATAGGCGTAGCCGGTGAGCTGGCCGTCCGCGTTGGTCAGCGGCGCCATCAGGAAAGGCATGTCGACATTTTCGCCGGGCGCGCCCTTCTTGGGCTCACCTTCCTTTTTTCCGCCATGCTCGGCTTTCGCTTCGCCATGCCCGGACTTCTCCTCCGCGGCCAACGCCGGAAGAATGAGAGCAGCAGCCATCAGGGCCAGAATCGCCGCCTTGCGCATGCCGCCAGACTGGCGAAACGTGGTGAACGAATGGTTAATTCTGTTCCAGGTTCAGGAAGTCCATGGCGTCGCCGATGGGGATGAAAAAATTGATCCCCACCGGACCCCCAACTTCCACGCCCGATACCGCAATGCCGATCACCGCACCACTTTCGTCCAACAGCGCGCCGCCGCTGGAGCCATGGGTAATGGACACATCGCTTTGGATAAAGCGCAGTCCCTCGACGGTCCGTGTCGCCGAAACCACGCCGCTGCTGACCGTGCCCTGAAAGGCCTTGCCCAACGGAGAGCCGATGGCATAGACACGCGCGCGCCAGGGGTGACGGCGCCGCGCTTGATCGCCAGTGGCTCGCGGTCGCGCGGGTTGGTCTTGATTAGGGCGATATCGCGATCCTTGGCCACTCGCATCACATCGGCTACCGCCTCGATGCCGTCGGACCAGCGGACGCGGACCTGCTTCTCATCGCCCACCACATGGGCGTTGGTCAGCATGTAACCATCGTTCGACACCAGATCACCTGAACCACTGCCGGAGCCGGTGAGAACCGTCACTACGCTGCCCACGGCATCGGATATCGGCCGCTTGCCTGCCTTGAGGCTGCCCGCCAGCGCAATCTTGTCCTGTTTGCCGGGCAGCAGTACGTCATTGGTGAGCGACTTGGTCCCGGTCACCGCGGCGCGAAATTCGGCATTCGACGCCAGCTGACGCGCGTTGTTGGCAAAAGCTCCCGTAATCAGGAGCGCTGTGCCACCCGGCACGGTCTTGTCCAAATGCACGGAAGCGCTGGTGCTTATCCGGGCCAGAACCTGCTTTCTGATCGGCGAATAGACCTGCCAGTCTATTTTCATGGAGCCGTCGCCGCGGGCGTCGCCAAGCTTGCCCGGATCCAGCAAATTGCCCTGGCTTAGACAGGCGGAAATATGGGCGTCGGTGACCACCGCAGCCACCTGGTAATCCGACGCGCCGCTTTCATTGTTGAACAGATTTTCGTCCGAGGAAACGATCTTGTAGCCGGCGCGCTCCATCTCGATCCTGAAGGCAGCCGTGTAAGGCGGCAAGTCCTGCGGGTCACGTCCGCCGGTCGCGTTTCGAACCACACCATCCAGATCGCAAAACAACCCGCTATGCATAGTCAGCCACGGTGTGCCGGCCGGCGGCGCCATCAGGACGGCCGTGAGCTTGATGGTGTTCTGAGAACTGTCCGGCGCGGGCTGGGACAGCACGGGTCCGGAGGCCGCAAACAGTACCGCAGCCACAGCTCTGAAAGTTTTCATGTCACCGCCCCGCAGCGCGATCTCTTGAGATCAATGCGCCATGGATATAGCGGGGAAACAGAATTGACAATCGCGCCGTCAGAAATGGCGGTAGCCGGGCCTGGCAACGTTAACGGCTTTGCCGTCCACGATCAGGCCCACACCCTCACCTGCTTCGACCCGGCCGATTTGGGTGAACGGGCCTTCGAGACCGGGCGGCGCGGTGAAGGCGATCTGGTAATCGTCGCCCGCCGCGACGGCGCGTGATAACGCATGATCGCCCCATAACGTACGAAGTGGCTGCGACAACGGTACGCGCTCGCCTTCCACCACGAGGCGCACGCCGGACGCCGACGCGACATGGCCCAGGTCGGCAATCAGGCCGTCCGATACATCCACACTGGCATGGGCGATGGCGCGTAGCCCTTCCGCGAAACCCACCGGCGGCTGTGGCACCCGATAGCGTGCGATCAGGGCGTTACGGTCGGCATCGTTCAGGGTGTGCTTTTCGCGCTTGAAGATGGCCAGCCCACCGCCGGAATCGCCGATGGTGCCGGTGACATAGACGGCATCGCCAATACGCGCGCCATTGCGGCGGACCATCTTGCCCTGGGGCACAAAGCCGAAGGCGGTCACGGCGATGGTCAACGGCCCATCAGTGGCGCCGGTATCGCCGCCCAGCAGCGAGATACCGAATTCCTGCTGGTCCTGTGCCAGCCCGGCGGCAAAACCAGCGAGCCAATCCGGCGTGATAGTGTGCGGCAGCGACAGATTCAGGAGATAATGCGCCGGCGCTGCACCCTTGGCGGCGAGGTCCGACAGGTTCACCCGCAGCGCCTTGCGCGCGATGTCGGCGGAGGGATCGAAGGCGAAAAAATCCACGCCTTCGGTGATGGTGTCAGTGGTGATGACCAGGTCCTGGCCTGGGCGCGCGGGTAGCAACGCGGCGTCGTCCTTCAGGCCGAAGGCGCCATCACCTGCGAGCGGCGCGAAATACGTCGCGATAATCCCGAACTCGTCCATGCACACAGCATAAAGAAAAACGGCGGCGCCGTAAGGC